>JACRIK010000001.1 GCA_016235865.1 Planctomycetota bacterium
CCGGTCCTTTGAGGATAATCTCAGCGGCTTTGTCCGGTTCTGGCGGAATATGGGTCGGCCCAATGGCGATATTCTTTATATCCTGCTTATCTGGGATGACAAAGAACAGGACCGTCAGTCCACGGCTGATACAGTCGGGCTATCCAGCCGTGAGAGCCTCCGTAAGTTAATCGCCCGGCTGGCCAAGACCTATCGGAAAAACACCATTTCAGCGTCTCCCAATCTATAGTAGTTCTTATTAATTTTCAAACATCCGTATACCCCTTCAGCCCTGTCATCTCCCCCCTCACCCTTCCCTCTCCCCTATGGGGAGAGGACTCCACGAACCCGGTCTGTGAGGGGAAGGGACCGGGGGTGGCTGAAATATCGCGTCTGGAAAAGTGGTGTGCCCGGTGCGCTTTAGCCACTGGCTAAATGCTCCCGACCAGTCCCGATTCTTATCGGGACAGGGGCCAATTTTTAACCACCCGGAAAACAGGTAGCCAAAAACAGCCACCCACTAATTTTCTTCATTTTCTTTAATCCTCTGTTCCCTAATGTTTTGTGGCAAATCCCGGAAAACACTTTTTCCCCAAGGTCGGAAAAGTGGTTGCCACGGGGGGCTATTATGCCGGGGGATTATGAGGGGTTCCTTAAGAGTTTCAAGGGACATCTTAAGAGTTTCCAAGGACATCTTAAGAGTTTCAAGGGACATCTTAAGAGTTTCAAGGGACATCTTAAGAGTTTCCAGGGACATCTTAAGAGTTTCCAGGGACATCTGGAGAGTTTCCAGAGACATCTGGAGAGTTTCAAGGGACATCTGGAGAGTTATAAGGGATACCTTTAAACTGATAATGCCAATGGGGTATAAAGAAACGCCCAACCTTACGTTTCTGTGCCCTGATGGCCGAGAGGAGATATATATGGACTGGTTACCGAGCAAGGCGGCTGCTTTTAATAATAAGCAGTCGATATACTTCCCCAAGGTGGTGGCAAACAAGGTGGCCTGGGGCATACCGGATGCGGCGATTGCGCCGCTGTTGGTCCTGCAGGCCGAGTTTGTCGGGCTCTACAATATCGTCAAGGACCGGGAAAACCGGACCGCGGCCCAGGTGGCTGACTTCTATGGCTGCCACACGCGCTTTGCCAAGGCCTGGCGGCTGTTCCACAAGGAATGGGTGGCATTTAACACGGCTATCTCCAAGCAGGATATGGTCATCCTGGTGGGCAAGGATTACGACCCTTCGCACACCCCGCGCGGAAAGATAACCGGGTTCCCGTATATGAATCTCAAGGCCCTGGGCGGCGGCACTATCGAGGTCCGGGCCCAGGTGGAAAAGGACGCCACCCGTCCGAGCATGCATCCGCTGGCTGATGGGGTGGAGTGCCGCTATATCCTGGTGCCTAAGGGCGAGATGGCGCCGGGCGGGCATACCGATGCCAAGGAGACCATCGTGTCCCGGAAGTCCATCTTCAAAATCAAATGCGGCGACCAGAACGCCGGAGAGAGCTTTTGGGGATTCTTCCGCTGGGTGAATCTGACCACGCCGGATAATAGCGGCGAATGGACCCAGGGATTGAAGGTGGTGTTGTCTTAAAGAGGTTACAATAAAAGTTACAGAAGGTTACAGGGGGTTACAGGAAGTTGACCTGCGTTCCCCGCCCGTACGGGTCGGGGTACTCGGATTCACGCTCCGCTTAGTTGCAACCTCTTGTAACCTCGATGTAACATCGTGTAACTTCTTGTAACAGAAAGGTGCTTTATGTCATTACAACCAGGTGAAGTCAAGACCGAGAACATCTCGGCTGGCGCAGTAGTCAGCAGTAAGTTGGCAGTAGACAGTGTAAATACTGAGAAAATAAAAAATTCTGCTGTGACAACGGAAAAGATAGCCACCGGAGCAGTGAACGGTTCCAAAATAGCTGATAATGCGGTCACCGGTTCCAAGATTCGGGATGGCACGGTGCGTAGTGAGAAGATTGCGGCCGGGGCAATTACCACCTCAAAGATAGGGGAGTTACAGGTTACCGGCTCAAGGTTACAAGACAAGGCGATAACTACGGAAAAGATTGCCAATAGCGCCGTGACCACGGAGAAAATAGCCAACGGCGCGGTCACGCCGGCGAAGTTGTCCTTTACCCCGCCGTCTATTGCCAGACCCATCACGCCGCCGATTGTCACCGAAGAAATCGGGAACGCACAGGTGACGCCGGTCAAACTCTCGTTCTCAGTGCCGACCAGGCCGATGGCGCCGCCATTGACGAGTGCGGAACTCGGAATGGGGAGTGTGGAATCGGATAAAATAGCGGATAGCGCAGTAACTGGGGCTAAGATAGCGGCCAATGCGATTACAGCCGGGAAGATTGCATCCGGCGCGGTCGGGCCGTCTGAAATCCAGTCCGGCGCGGTCGGAACGGACGAGATTGCGGCTGGCGCAGTAGACAGTAGTAGGTTGGCAGTAGACAGTGTAACGACAGAGAAGATAGTAAATGGGGCAGTGACAGCCGAGAAATTAGCGCCCGGCGTGGGCGGCGGAGATACGTTGACCATGTTCCCAACGCCACAGACCGCGCTGGACCAAGGCGGGATTATTGCCACGACCCAACCGGCTCAGGTGGATTTATCGGCGATTATTCCGCTCAACACCAAAGGGGTGATTGTGTCAATCGCAGTCATCAACCAGAGTTATGCCAACGGCGGGATGATGGCTTACATTTATCGGCAGGTCGGAGCGGAGTATGCATTGCAGGTCATGGCTCCGCCGGTTAATTCTCCGGGGATTAGTAATGGCGGCTCGGTCCTGATGCCGGTGGCGGCTGATAGGACGCTGCTTTGGCAAGCCTACGTGGCCGGGAATAATTCCACGGAGTTGGTGATATACATCTTAGGATACGTCGTTTAGCACGTTCGCTGCGCTCAGTGTAAACTCCGAGCGAAGAGCGTATAGCGTATAGTGGAAATACTATATGCTCTATGCTACTTGCTCTTAGCTCGTTCAATCTCCGCTTCCGGCACGCCGAGTTTCTTTAATGCCTCTTCGGCGGTTTCGCGCACTTCGGCATAGTTTACGACTATAATATCCTCTAATTCAATTAGGCCATGGGGTTTTTGTTTAAGCAGCTTGATTATTTCTGGGATAGATGCCGTGTCTTTTAATTCACCAAGCGCATATATTGCCTGAATAAGCAGATATGCGTCTTTATTGTTAAGAAACTCTCTTATTTTAGGGATAGATTCATTGTCATTTAAGTTTACGAGAGCATTAATGGCTTCAGCATTTACTTCTCGGTCATTAAGGAGTTCTCGTATTTTATGGATAGATTCCTTATCTTTCAGTGATTTGCTAAGAATGACAATAGCGCGGTGAATAACACGAGGGTCTTTATGGTTGAGTAGTTCTCGTACATCAGAGGTGGATTTGCAGGAATTAAGTATATTATCAATATCTAGTTCTTTAGGATTGTTATACCACATAATCCCGGCGGCGGAAACGAGGGCGCAGGCGATGCCCAGGCTAATAATGATGGTGCGATTCATATACAATCCAATTGCGTAAGCGGATTAAGCGGATAGCGCTGATTAAACAGATTTTTCCGTTCAATCCGTCTTGTCTGCTGAATCTGTTTACGAAATCGTCTTTCTACCAAATCAAAAGGGGAGTGTCAATGTAATTACTTCGTGTTCTGTGTGGTGCGCGCGACTGAGTATGTTCGGTCCGCTCCTATCGGTGCTCCCGGTCTCGCAGTAGCGAGTTCCCAGTGCGTTCCAGTGGGTAGTCCTGACCATTGCCTACGGCAAAGGGGCAACCACAGATAGCACAGATGTACCCGATGCGCTCCAGTGGGTGCTTCATTTCACGCTACGCGGGCGCTCCGCTTAGTTTATTTCGTTACATTCATATTTAGGTTTTGCTTAATACAGAATGCACTCCCGGCAAAAACTGCCGGGATTAAGAGGCTGTACGTCCCCCGAAACAAATTCGGGGTCCTACAGACTCTAAAGGCACAGGCGATTCCGACAATAATTAACAGGGTCTTTGACATAGTTTACTTATTAAGTTGTTGTTTCCATTCTTCAACCGACCGGCTGATTATTATCGCTTTCGGGTTCTGCGGCATCGTTTTATACGGCTCTAACTCTTTTTCCCCGTCCTTGATGGCGCGCTCCCAATCGCCTTTTTGGGCAAAGGCCAGCGCCCGGCCGTAATAAATCATCATAAATGGTTTGGTCCGGAATTTCATTATGGACAAACTTTTAGACAAGTCATTTGGGTCGGCCTTAACCAGTTCAGTGTATTTTATGTCCAGTTCTATAGCCCGGGTCAGGTCATCAATCGCCTGGTCGGATTCCTTTAATTTGTAATGGATTTTAGCGCGGTCGGCAAAGTAGTTGGCGTTTTCAGGGAAAAGTCCTATGGCTTTGTCATAGTCGGAGAGTAGGTCTTTATCATCCGCGTTCGGGGTGGCCGATTTAATCATAGCCCGCCAGTAATAGGATTCGTGCAGGCCGGGGTCTAATTCCACGGCCCGGTTAAGCGACTTGACCGCTTCGTCTGGTTTCTCTTGTGCCATATAGGCTAATCCGAGGACCTGATAGGCGTATCCCAGAGTCGGGTCTATTTTGAGCGCCGCTTCGGCGGACGCTATTTTTTTCTCCGGTAAAATCGCTACGGCGTGGGCATCAGCGCCTTCCAGCATCTTCATGGCTTTTGCCCGCGTTTCCATTGTTTGTTGCTTTGCCCGCTGAGTTGTCATTTCTTTCTTGGTGGAAGCGTTATTTATGCGCCAGGCCGTAGATATGGCGATGAGGGCCAGCAAAAATCCGGCCAGGGAAAAACTGATGATTTTATTCTGGCGCGCCTTGCGGAAACCCCAGGTGATAAATCCGATATGCCGGGCTGAGATGGGTTCGCCTTTGAGATAACGCGTCAAGTCATCGGCCAGTTCCTGGGCCGATTGATAACGGCGGGGTTGTTCCTTTTCCAGGCATTTCAGGCAGATGGTTTCCATATCCCGGGTCAGATGGCGGGTCAGCCGGCTGGGTGGAATCGGGTCTTTGCGGACCACGCTTTCCAGTATCTGGTATAATTCCCGGCCCCGGAACGGGGTGTGCCCGGTGAGCGTATGGTATAACGTGGCGCCCAGTGAGAAGATGTCGCTGAGGGCGTTTATTTTTTCCTTTTCGCCCTGGGCCTGTTCCGGCGACATGTAGTCGGCCGTGCCCATAATGGTTCCGGTCAGGGTTAATGATTTTTCGGTGCCGCCGATTTCTTTGGCCAGCCCGAAATCGGTCAGGTAGGGCCGGCCTAGTTTGTCTATCAGGATATTGGCCGGTTTGATGTCACGGTGGATTATGCCCTGGGTGTGGGCATAATGAAGGGCTGAAGCAATCGTAGAGATAATCTCGGCGATGCGCTGGGGCGTCAGATGATTGTCTTTTTGGCTGATGAGTTTGTCCAGCGAAACGCCGGCGATATATTCCATGGTAAAGTAATGATATTTGCCCTCAATGCCGATTTCATGCACCTGGATGATATTTGGGTGTTTTAATTTAGCCGAGGCGCGCGCCTCGCGCATAAAACGCTCGGTGGCGTCCGGGCCCTTTAAAAGCATGATTTTCAGGGCGACCTTGCGGTTAAGGGCCGGGTCGTGCGCCAGATAAACCGCGCCCATGCCGCCCTGGCCTAATTTCTTCTCTATGAGATATTTGCCGAAGGTCTTGCCGGATGGTTGTTCCCGGTCAACCTGCTCAGATTCTTCCAGGCGGTTTAGCCAGGGCTGGACCCAGCGATGCGCTTTAATCGGGGCTATTTTATCAGGATATTTTTGTCGGAATCCGGCGACTTCCGGGCTGGTCCACCAGATGAGGAATTCATCGTATGATTTGAAGTCGTGGATTCTTAACTGGTCTTGAGTCATAGTAATGGAACTATATTTTTGATATGAAGTAATGTCAAGAGAAATGGTTAAGCGTAGAGGATGCCGCCCTTCCCGCCCCGAAAGGCGAGGCACACAGTGCCCCTGTTGGGGCTCGCCAGAGGCGGGGGACTGCGTTGCGACTCCGTTTATTAGAGGGAATTAATCAGTGAAATCTGTGGTTTACTTTACCAGCGCTTGGACGTCATTGAGCGTGGCGTCGCGTTTGACGATTTCGCCCTGGGCGTTGATAATGATTATGGTCGGGATGCCGTGGACATGGTAAAAATTGGCGACCATGCCTTGCGCATCGTAGAGGTTGGGATAGGGGATATTGTGCTCCCTGGTGTATTCCTGGGCATCGGCGAATGTCTTGTCCAGATTGATGCCGACGATGGTGATTTTGTCTTTGTATTGGTTGTAGAGTTCAACGACATTGGGTATCTCAGCCCGGCAGGTCGGGCACCAGGATGCCCAGAAGTCCAGGACTAATGGTTTGTCGCTAATCAGGTCCTTCAGCTTGACCTCCTGGTTGTTCATGTCTTGGAGGGTAAACCCCCACACCAAAGATTTTGGTGTGGGGGTAAAGTCCGGAGCATGGGTATTTTGGGCGGTTTGCGGCGGAGTTGGCTTGTCACAGCCGGCCAGGATTATGGTTGATAAGATGATGAGCGCGATAAGTTGATAGGTTTTGGTTCTCATATAATTTCTCTCTGCGGCTCTAATCCCGGCAAAAACTGCCGGGACAAGAGTCTGTACGTCACTTCGTTTCTACAGACTCTAGTAGAACATTTGGAACAGGCCCATTTCGCCGGCCTTAATCAAAAAATATTCACCGACCAGTATGACGGCCACGCCGAAGAATTTCTGGACCCCGACCATCCAGTTGCCGGCCTTGGGCAATGAGGTAATGAATCCGCTGAAGGTGCCGATGAGAATCAGCAGGATGCCCATGCCAAAGGCGTAGGTGAAGAGCAGGGCGCCGCCGAAGACGATGCTCTGTTGGATGGAGACGTAGGTTAATAGGGCGCCCAGGACGGCCGTGGTGCAGGGCGCGGCGATAAAGCCCGAGGTGATGCCCAATATGAACGCGCCGAAGATGCTCTTGCCTTTGCCGGAACCGCTGCCGCTTAACGAGCCCAGGAACGGGAAGTGGAAGACGTCTAACAGCGACAGCCCGAACAGGATGAACAGGTTGCCGACCACCAGATTGACCCAGGGATTGGTCTGGACATTGCCGAAGACCCGGCCGCCCAGCGATGCCAGCACGCCCAGGAAGGCGAATGTTACGGCGATGCCGAGCACGTAAAACACCGAGACGAAGAAGCTGTAAACCGCGGTCTTTTCGGCCCGGGAGCCGGTGTATGACGCTACGATGGGGATTAAGGGATAGATGCACGGGGTGAGCGAGGTGATGATGCCGGCCAGGAAGACCACGCCAAAGGCAATCAGCGACCCCGATTCCAGGTATTGGTTCAGGAGCGTGACTAATTTTTCCATATGAAATATTATCGGTAATATAGAGGGTTATATTAACTAAAACCGGCGATTTTGTTATGGCGCATCTCCTGCCTGAGAAAACCGGCGGCCAGATGGGCCAGACGGCAATAGAAGTGGTTTTCCGGCGCGCCGCTCTTCAGGCGCTCCAGGAATTCATAGACCCAGTGTTGCAGATATTCCAATAGGGCATTGAGCGGATGGTTATTGGCGGCCAGCAGCCCGGACAACTCCAGGATTATTGAGATATGGTCCAGCGGCTCGTTTCCCTGGCCGGGCGCAAGGTTGTATTCCTTCATCAGTTTCCGGACCGGCTCGGCGGAACCGCCATAGAGTGATTTGTCCAGATAGACCGAGCCGTAAGGCAGGCAGGGCGTGGCCGGGTAGCCGCTGATAAAAAGTGCCGTGTATTTTTCCGGCATATTCTCGCGCGACGCCGCGGCCAGGTTGCGCCATTCGTTCGCCAAGGGATAGCCCCGGCCTTGCAGGGCGTTGATTATAACGGCGCCCCGGTCAAGGGTTGTTTCTATTTCCGTCATCCGGGCCTTGTCGGGATAGAGGAAGAATAATGAGAGGATTGAATACATCTGCGCCTGCGGAGTCAGTCTTGCGCCAATAGCCGGTGAGGTCATTTGTTTTCTGTATAGGATTTAAACGGGAATATTGCCGACGCTATCGTGATTATCATCGCGACCAAAGATAGAACGCCGAGCGTAATACTTATTTCTGTCAGCGAAGGGACGTAATGCCAGTAGGCGCTGAAGACCGGCTGGCCCGGAATCACCTCGCCGACCGCAATCGGATACGCCCAGGCGCTCTCGATGCCCGGCATATGCAGGGTCAGGGGAATGAAATTATAGGCCGAGGGCATCAGGAGAAAGCGGTGGCTGAATGCGCCAACCAGCATAAAGACAATACCGGTCACCAGGACGGCCGGCTTGCTCCGCAGGCCGTTGCTCAGGAATATTATCATCGCCAGGATTGGTAGGGCGACTTCAATTAGGTGCGGGCCGAGCATCCGGCTGAACAGCAGTTCCAGGGCGTCAAATTCGCCGGGCTTCTGGGCCCAACTCCGTATCACGAAGTCGTTATACATAAAGAAGAGGTGGACAATCAGGGCAATAGCCGAGAGTTTGGCCAGTATCCGGTAAGCCGGCAGGAGGCGTTCCCTGAATCCGTAGGATATGATTGAGACCAGAAGCACCAGGGCCGAGCCCGAGGCCACGGCCACGGCAATGAAGTCCGGTGCCAGGATTGCCGAATACCACCAGGGCCGGGCCGGCTGGGTGGCAAATATCCAGGCCGTGACCGTGTGAATCAGCACTGCAAAGGGCAGCGCCACCGGCGCCAGTATTTTGGATGCGCTATGCGAAACGGCGTTTAGCTTTTCTGCCTGCATTTTATTAAACGGCAACGAGAATATGCTCCTGCCCTGCGCCAGGTGCGGCAACAGCAGGACATAGGCGTAAACCAGCGAGATGGTCGCATAGCCGGAAATCACAATGATGTCCCAGACCAGGGGTGAGAGGAAATTCGGATGGAGCATCAGGTTGTAAAGCCGGTCCGGCCGTCCGATATCCGGGATGACCATCAGCCCGGCGCCGGACACGCAGGCGAATGCGCTCAGCGCCCCGGTCGCGGCCAGCGGCTTGAGGGCCTCAATCTTGAATACATATATGGACGATGAAACTATCAGCCCGCCCGCGGCAACGCCCACCAGAAACGCAAAGGTGGAGATATACAATCCCCAACTAAACGGATTGCGCAGGTTGGTTAATATTAAGCCCGCCTGTAACTGGGACAGCCAGCTGATAAATCCGGCAATAATAAGGGCGCACAGAACGATTATCCAGATTGTTCGTTTCATATTACATTATCTCTTGGGCGGAAGGTAGAAGACCTTCGGCTTTGTGCCGTATTCTTCCATCAGTTTGAATCCGCCGCGTTCCCGGACGAGTTTGCTGACCTGGCTGTTCGGGTCGTCCAGGTCGCCGAAGAACCGGGCATTGCCCGGGCAGCCGCGCACACAAGCCGGTTTGATGCCCTGGTCAATATACTGGACGCAAAGCGTACACTTTTCCACCACGCCCTTGGGCCGCTTGTGCATATAGACCAGCCGGCCTTCGGAGCGGTGTTCTTCAGGCAGTCCATATACATAATCGCTGACTGCGTATTGGGTCTTGGCAAATTCCTTGTCCGGGTTCTGCCAGTTGAATTGCCGCACGCCGTAAGGGCAGGCGGTCATGCAATAACGGCAGCCGATGCAGCGCTCGTAATCAACCAGAACCACGCCGTCCTTGCGCTGGTAGGTGGCCTTAACCGGGCAGACCTTGACGCAGGGCGCATTGTCGCAGTGCATACAGGTTAAAGGCAGGTACTGCATTGACAGGAACGGATACTTGCCGGTGGCGACCTGATGATGCTCCGAGCCCGGCGTCAGCACCCGGTTCCACCAGGTGCCCGGCGGCTGGGAATTATGCTGGTGGCAGACCACCGCGCAGGTCTGGCAACCGATGCACTTGAATAAATCTATAACTAAAGTGTGTCTCATGTTTTCCTTACGTCGCAAAGGCATTCGTTCCAGGCCGTATTCGGGCTCCAGACACCAGCGGCGAAATATATCTCGTGGGTCGGTTTTATCCAGGGGTATAACAAACTGTTGTAGGACGTTCCCTGCAGATACCGGCTCCACCAGCCCTGTTCAAATGTGATGATGCCGCGCTGGATGCCGTGGTCCAAGGTCGCGAAGCCGTAGACCTTGCCGCGGTCGTTATACACCTCTACTTTGTCGTTATTATTAATACCCTTTGGCTTGGCGTCTTCGGGATTAATCCAGACCCGCGCCTTGAAATCCTGCAACTCGTTCATCACCGGATTGTTGGAGTGGGTTGAATGCGTCCGGTAAAGCGAATTACGGGTCAGGTAAACGAACTTGTATTTATCCCTTGAGCCGGGATTGAGTAGGTATTCCGTCTCCTCAAACGTCGGTTTATGGACCGGCAATGCCTCGCCGCTCTTGATGAAGACGTCCTCATCCTTATAGAATTCTATCCGGCCGCTCTTGACGAATTGGGCGGTCCCAGCCAGCGGATACGGATAGGTCACCGGCGGGAACGGTTTCTTTGAATGAATCTGTTCGTAGAACGGAATCTGGCGTTGGTCAGGCGTAGGCAGTTTGAGCCGGACCGGTCCTTTCTTCAAATCGGACAAGGTAATTCCGGCCACCAGAGGCCCGCCTTTTTCCAGCATCAGGTTTATCGCCTTTTCAGCCGCTTGGTCAATCTCCATATCTTTGAAGAAATATTTGTCATAGTCCGGATTCAGCCGGTGGGCCAGTTCCTGGACTATCCATAATTCCGGTTTGCTCTCAAAGAGCGGTTTGATTGCCGGCTGGACCAGTTGCAGATAGGGATGCGCCGGCGTTGCCACCAGGTCGGTCTTTTCGTACCAGGTTACGCCCGGGAGAACCACATCAGACCAGAGCGCGGACGTGGTCATCTGGAAATCTATAGTGACAATTAGTTCCAGTTCGTCCTTGGCGGCGATTTCCTTGAGCCGGTTATTAAGGTTGTGCTGGTCAAACGGATTGCCCCAGGCCTGGATATACGCCTTAACCCCGTTCTTGGGATATTTGGCGGACATTGTTTTGGTCGGTCCGTGCAGGAGGTAGTTGAAGGGGAACCAGTTCGGCTTTTTGCCGTCCGGCACCCACCAGACGCCAATCGGGAACCTGATTTTATACTGGCCCGCATAGGTGGAGATACCGGCCCCTGATTTGCCGACGTTTCCGGTCAGGACCGTAAGAAGCGCCAGGGCGCGGCCTTTCAGGTCGCCGTGATACCATTGATAATTGCTGGCTCCGTATATAATGTGCAAGGGCTTTTGCCGGGCTATCTCCTGTGCCAGTCGTTCAATCGTCTCAACCGGTGCGCCCGTTACCCGGCTGACCGTTTTCAGGTCGTAGCCGTCAAGCATCTCGCGCAGCATCTGAAATGCCGGCTTGCATTTTACGGCCTGGCCGCCTTTAAGCGTTATTGAGTATTCGCCTTTCAGCGCCGGATTAACGTTGCCCAAATCCAGATTCTCCGGATTAAGCGGCGCGGGCGCGTTTCTATTCTCGTCAAATACCAGATAGACCTCGCGATAATCTGGTGCGGTGATTTTGGAATAGGCATCCTCCGGTAAATCGCCTGCCTTGAGCCGCTTGCCGTTGTCCTGCCTTATCAGGATTGGCAAATCGCTGTAGGTCTTTACGAAATTACTGTCGTAGAGTTCCTGCTCAATCATAACCCGGGCCAGCCCCAAGGCGAAGGCCGCATCCGTATTGGGCGCGATGGGTATCCACTCATCCGCCTTTGATGCAGTTGACGAATAATTCGGGTCGACAATGACCATCCGGCCGCCCTGCAGGCGGTTCTCGGTCAGGAAATGCGCATCAGGCAGGCGGGTGTACATCGGGTTTGAGCCGAAGATAACGGTTAGGCGCGAGTTGAGCCACTCCAGTGTCTCCAACTCCTCGCTCTGGACTCCAAAGGTCATGGGCCAGAACATGGGCAGGTCGCCGTTCTGGTCATAGGCGTGGCAGGCGCTCCAGTTATCCAGCGCGGCCAGGCGGATAAATGCGCCTTTGGCCACATAGCCGGTGCCGCCTACCTGGATGGTGGTCATAATTGACTCAGGGCCGTATTTTGACTTGATGGATTTAAGGCGTCCGGCGATGTAATCCAGCGCCTCCTCCCAGGTGGCTTTGCGGAACTTGCCCTCGCCGCGTTGTCCGGTCCTGATAAGCGGATATTTCAGGCGGTCCGGCCCATAAACCAGGTTCATCGTGCTCAGTCCCTTGAGGCATCCCCTGGGATTGTAAGCCGCCTCGGGATAATCCGCGGCTTGAATCAGGGTCTGGATGCGGCCGTCCTTGACATAAGCCATCATCCCGCAGGCGCCGGTATCGTTCGGCGAACAGGTGGAACGAATCCATTGTCCCGGGGTTGAGAAAACAGTATTATCTTTATCAAGAGAAAGCAACCGGAGCGGCAGGGAGTTAAGGATGAACAGTCCGCTGCTGGCTGTCCCAATCTTTAACAACTCGCGTCGCGATATTTTATGCATGCGCTGATTATACAAATATAGCTAAAAACGTCTTTGACTTAAGTCAAGGACGCATGAAATTATCCGGCAGCGAAAAGCGGCTGGGATGATATTCGGCATCCATAAAGCTTATAGGTTCAGTTTTTTAATCAGGTTATCCCGGGAGATAAAGCCGGTGATGCGGTCTACTTCATGGTTATCTTTGGATATAATCAGGGTAGGCACGCTGAGTATCTCGTTTTGGCTGGCCAGGTCCGGCTGCGCGACGATGTCGACCTCTGCTAATTTTATTTTATCAGGATATTGCTGGGCGACCTGCTGGATAATGGGCGATACCTGTTTACAGGAGGCGCACCATTGGTTCTTAAATAAGGTTAAAACTAAAGCCATTTTATTAGCTTGGCCAGCGCGGCCTGGTGGATAGTTTCCTCAATGCGGATGGCGTCGATAACGTCGGCCAGGCGATGGTCGGTGATGACCTTGAGGCACTGGTTGTAGAGGGCCACGGCGCCTTGTTCGTTCTTCAGGTGCTGGTTGACTATTTCCCTGATGCTCTTTTTGGCGTCAATCAGGTTGAAGTCAGTAGTCGGGGCAAAGCCCAGTTTCTTCAGCTCCAGTGAGAGCAGGTCGGCATGCCGGGTCTCCATCTGGGAGAAATTTCTGAACAGGTCGCCGATGCCGGGATATTTGGCGAAGTAGTCGACATGGCGCTGGTAGAGGAAGATATCGCCGTATTCCATGACCAGGGCCTTGTTCAGCAGGGCCGCGACCTTCCCGCTCAAGCGGGATGGGGAATGAACAATATTGTCGGGCCCCATGTTTTTCTCCATATTTACTCGAGTTTAATGGACTCGGACGGACAGCCTTCGGCGGCTTCCTTGGCCGTGCCTTCGGCGCCGGCCGGAACAGGCGAGGCCTTGACTTTGGCAATGTCGTCATCGCCCATCTCAAATACGTCAGGGCAGGTTTCGGCGCACAGGCCGCAGCCGGAGCAGGTTTCTTTATCTACTGTTGCTTTCATCTTCACTCCTCTTCTAATGTTTATTTTTCTTCCGGTTCATCTTTGGCATCTAGGACTTCTTTAATCTCGTCCGGAACGGTGATGTCGATATCCTTGTCATAATCGGTGATATTGATATCCACCGAGACCTTGCGGCCGCTGGGGGCCGGGGCTTCCTGGCCTTCCTCGGGCGTTTCCGAGCCGGGCATCCGGGCTGAAACCTCGACGAAGAATACCATCTTGGAAATAAGGGAGGTTTTCTTGTCGACCCAGATTCTGAATCCGGATTTATCGCAGGTCAGTTTGGCCTCGGCCGGCAGGGGCATGGGCAGTTCGGAAATCAGCTTGCTGGCGCCTTCTTCCTTGATAGTCGCCTCGATGACCGCGTAGTCGACTTCTTCAATTTTTTCATCCTTGCCGAATTTGTATCCTTCCAGCGCGGTGGCCAGCCGGTCGCCCTGGAGTATGGGCGATGGCGCCTTGCCTTCGGCCCGTTCCTCGGAGGCGACGTTGCGGGTGTATTTTTTGTCGCCTTTTTGGTAGAGTTCGTATCTTTGCGGCCCGCTCATGACCTTGGTCTCATAGACCATGTAGAGCAGGTTTTCGGTGTTATTTTTTACGCCTTCAAATGAGGCCGGGATGGGCATGCCCATTTCCACGTAGAGGGTCTCCCGTTTTCCGTTGAAATGGTATCCCTTGGCTTTATTCCTTTTTTCCAGGGCGTCGGTGAACGCCTTCTTGGCCTTGACATCGCCGTCCTTTGAGGGTGGGGCGTCTGGTTTCTTGGCTTCCGGCGCTGGTTTGGTTTCCGGGGCCGGTTTGCCGGCCGGCGGCTTGGTAGCCGGCGGCTTGGCGTTGGGGTTGGCCATCAGCAGCAGGCCGCCCAGGCACAGGATCAGGGCGATGGCCCCGCCTGTGAGCAGTTTGTTTCTCATAGAGAACTCCTTTTTGGCGCCGCAGCGCCATGGCGCCTTATGGCGCCACTTACCCGATGTTACATCGGGGCATTATTACAGCCCGTTCGAGGGTCCCGAAAGCATTCTGGACCACTTGCATTGATTACACTAATAATAATTTCCAACGGGGTCAAGCATTTTCAACCAGTTTTTTTCTGAGATACTGGGCCCGGGCGATATCGCGTTCGGCGGCAGTAAGCGTCTTTTTTTCCATCTTCTGCAGGTGGGCCGGTTGGGAGAAGATGAATATTTCGTTGAGGGTTTTTATGTCCATGTCCTTAATCAGCCCGACGGTGATGCCGACCCGGATAACCGAGAGCAATTCGGAGATTTCCTGCGAGGTGATGGACGAGGCGTAGCGCAGGGTACCGTAGGCGCGCCAGATGCGGTCTTCCAGGTGCTTGGTCGGGTCGGCCAGCAGTTTCTCGCGCCAGGTCCGCTCGTATTTGATTATTTCCGGGATGATGTTGTATATTTCGTTGATGATGTTTTTCTCGGAATAGCCCAGGGCGATCTGGTTGGCAATCTGGTAGAAGTCGCCGGTGGCATAGGTGCCTTCGCCGTATAAGCCCCGGACGATGAATTTAATCCGGATGAGCGACTGGAAGACCTTTTCAATCTGCTTGGTCACGGTCAGGGCCGGCAGGTGGAGCATGACCGAGATGCGCATGCCGGTGCCGACATTGGTCGGGCAGGCGGTCAGATATCCGAACTGGGGCGAGAAGGCGTAAGGCAGCTCTTTTTCCAGTTTATTGTCCAGTTCGTCTATTTCCTTCCAGCTCTCGGTCAGCTGGAGCCCGGATTTTAATATCTGCAGCCGGAGGTGGTCTTCCTCGTTAATCATGATGCTCAGGGATTCGTCCTTGTCCAGGGCCAGGGCCCGGGCGCCGTTTTTCTCGGCGTGGTCCTTGCTGATGAGATGGCGCTCAACCAGCAGGGTCCGTTCCAGCTGGGTCAGTTCCTTGAGTTTGAGATAGGTCATGTCCGGGATGATGTTGCCAGTCTCCAGTTTGGACCGGATAAGCGTTTCCACCTCGGACAGCTGAGCCTCCTTGCCGATGCTGGTAAAAGGGTGTCCCCGGAGATTGCGGGCCAGGCGGATCCGGCTGCTGATGACGATGTCATTGTCCGGCCCGTTGGCCTTGAGCCACTCGCCGACCTGGGCGATGAAAATGTCTGTCTTCATTTATTTATTATTCGTCTTATTCTTTTTGAATTCCTTGATGCTGTCGCGGATTTTGGCCGCCTCCTCGAATTTTTCCTCCTTGACCAGCTGTTCCAGTTCCTGCTGTAGTTTTTTCAGCTCAGCCTCTTTATGCACGGTCTTGGAGACGTGGGTCGGGATTTTACCGCGGTGCTGGGCGGTGCCGTGTATCTTTTCTATCAGCTGTTCGATGCCGTTCTTGAAAACGTCGTAGTCCTCGGCGCAGCCGAACCGGCCGAGTTTCTTGAATTCCAGATAGGTCATTCCGCAATGCGGGCAGACCAGGGTGCCCATCTCCTTGACCATCTTGCCGATAATCGGCTCCATCAGCCCGGCCAGGAGTTCGGGCAGGAGCAGCGACTGCTTGGCATTAACCGGTGTAATGTGCTGGGCGCAGTCCTTGCACAGATGGACTTCCTGGACCACATTGTTATTTATCAGGTGCGACAGATGCACCGAGGCTGGTTTTTTCTGGCACTTTTCACATAGCATCGGAATAACACGCTCCTGCCTTGGCTGATTCCCAGATACAAACCTTTATCCGGTTTGATTTAGGAAGTTTCTTCTGAATCCTCCGGTGAATCATCAAGGCAATATTTTCGGCCGTGGGGTTGAGTTTGGTAAAGTCCTTGAGCTCGTTCAGGTACTTATGATCGTACTCGGCCAGCACTAGGTCGAGCGCCTTCTTGAGGACGGTAAAATCAATGGCCAGGCCGAGTTTATCGAGATTATTCTGCCGGATATAAAGTTCCACGCCGTAATTATGGCCGTGGAGTTTTTCGCATTTGCCTTTGTATCCGCGCAAATGATGGGCGGCCGAGAACTCGCTCTTGATTACTAGTTCGTACATGGTGTATATATTTATAATTGCCGTCAAAATCTGTCAAATTATTTCTTGACTATTAAGGCGCGAGGTATAGAATGCTTCTCATGTGCGGAATTATCGGATGTGTCAGTAACCGACCGGTGGCGCCGATTTTAATGGACGGATTAAAGCGGCTGGAGTATCGCGGCTATGATTCGGCCGGCATTGTGGTCCTGGAAAGCGGGGGTTTTCGCAGCCAGAAGACCGTGGGCAAGGTGCGGGCGCTGGACATCCTCCTTAAGGGACAGGGTTTTTCCGGCCACATCGGCATCGGGCATACCCGTTGGGCTACGCACGGCGCGCCGGCCACCTGCAACGCCCATCCTTTCTTTTCCTGTGATAATTCGGTGGCGGTGGTTCACAACGGCGTGATTGAGAATTACCAGGAGCTGCGTCGGGAATTGATAAAGCGGAAGCATTCTTTCCAATCAGAGACCGACAGCGAAGTGGTGGTCCATCTGGTGGAGGAGTATTTGGAGAAGCATCAGCCATTGGAGGCGGTGCGCCTGGTCTGCCAGCGATTAAGGGGCAGTTTTGCCCTGGTGTTTATGTTTACCCGTTTCCCGAATCTGGTTATCGGGGCGCGGCTCTACAGCCCGCTGGTGGTCGGACTGGGAAAACACGAGACCTTCCTGGCATCCGATGTGCCGGCATTCCTGAAACACACCCGGAAGGTGGTTTATCTCCAGGATCGGCAGATTGTCGAGATAAAGAAATCAGGCGCCAAGCCGGCATTGAAGATAATTGATTTCGGCGGTAAGGTGCAGAGTTATCATATCGCACAGGTGAAATGGAATATCCAGTCGGCCGAGAAAGAGGGCTATGCCCATTTTATGCTCAAGGAGATTGAGGAGCAACCCGAGGCAGTCAGGCGGACCGTGAATTATCCGCATTATTCGGCGCTGGAGCCGATAAAGAAACGGCTGGCCCGAATCAACCGGGTGGTGCTGGTGGCCTGCGGCACGGCCTGGCACGCGTCATTAGCCGCTAAATACGCCATAGAGGAACTGGCCAGGTTGCCGACTGAGGCGTTCTTGGGCAGCGAGTTCCGGTATGCCTTGCCGCCGTTGGATAAGAATACGCTGGTGGTGGCGGTGTCGCAGTCCGGCGAGACGGCCGATACCCTGGCGGCGGTGCGGGCGGCTAAGGAGCATAATGCCTTGTGCTTGGCCATCTGCAATGTGGTCGGTTCATCGCTGACCCGGGAGGCCCAGACCACGCTTTACACCTTTGCCGGCCCGGAAATCAGCGTGGCATCCACCAAGGCCTATACCTGCCAGCTGGCTTTGCTGACTGTCTTGGCGGTGTATCTGGCCCGGGGCAGGAAGTCGATCGGCCCGGCAACCGAGAAGAGGCTGCTGGGCGAGATAAAGAAACTGCCTGATAAAATTAGGAAGGTCCTGGCCGATAAGAAGACCATCGAGAACTGCGCCGAGTCGTATAAGAAGGTTTTTAACTATATGTATATCGGCCGGAAGAATAATCTGGCCACGGCTTATGAGGGCGCGCTGAAGATGAAGGAGATTTCCTACACCCACGCCGAAGGCTACGGGGCCGGGGAGATGAAGCACGGGCCGTTGGCCCTGGTGGACGGAACTTTCCCGACCATTGCCGTGGCGCTTAAGGACAGCGTTTATGAAAAGATGATTTCCAATATCCGGGTAATCAAGGCGCGCAACGGCATTGTGGTGGCGGTGGTTACCCGGGGCGATAAGGATGTCCGGGAGATTGCGAACCGGGTGATTGAGATTCCGGCGGTCAATGAGATATTGTCGCCCATTGTGACGGCCATTCCGATGCAGCTGCTGGCATACTATACGGCAGTCAAAAAGGGCCGGGAGATTGACCAGCCGCGCAATCTGGCCAAGAGCGTGACTATAGAATAATTTTGGTATTTCTTGACGCAGCGTTTTCAGTCGGATATAAATCGCCTTGAGGGAATTTAGAAGGTTCTTGTAAGATGAGTTTCATCCGTTGGTTGTTGCAGCGAATTACAGGACTCCTGTTGGTATTGGGACTGGGCACGCATACGATTGTTATTCATTTCTCCGGACATTCGCCGATAGATGTTAATGTGGTTCATGACCGGCTCAAAGACACTTTTTGGCTGGTATTTTACATCGTATTCCTGGCCGCCACTCTTTTTCACGGCTTGAATGGTTTTTACGAAGTCATTGATGATTACAAACCCAGCCAACGCCTGCGGGCGCTATTAGGCTTGGCGCTTTGGGGGATTGGTCTGCTTGCTTTGGTATGGGGTATATACGTATTGATGGCCTGGAGCAATCTGGTGATATGATAAAAAAGATATTTTCCGTTTTTTGTGAATTGGTGCTGAACCGTAATGAAGGCACAATGGCCTTTATCCTGCACCGCCTGACCGGGCTGTGCCTGGTCGGCTATATCTTCCTGCATCTGGTGGTGGTGGGCAGCAATTTCATCTTCGGCGGCACCGCCTTCAATACCCTGATGAGTACATTCGAGACGCCGCTGGTGAAGTTGCTGGAGATTTGCCTGATCAGCGTGATTGCCTTCCATAGCATAAACGGCCTGCGGATAATCATAGTTGATTTCCTGAATATTACCAGAACCCAGCGGGCGTTGTTCTGGGTGGTGCTGGGGCTGTGTGTCTCGGCAGTAATAATTACGGGAGTGCTTTTCTTGCCTAAGATAATTTAATGATGTTAGCTAACAAATATGATGTTATTGTAATCGGCGGGGGACTGGCCGGACTGCGGGCGGCTATTGAGGCCCAGGCCAAGGGCGCTTCGGTGTTGATTGTGTCTAAACTCCATCCGTTGCGTTCCCATTCCGGCGCGGCCCAGGGCGGAGTCAATGCGCCGCTGGCCAATAATCCCGAGGCCAAGGATGATACGCCTGAAAAACACGCCTATGATACGGTCAAGGGCAGCGACTTTTTAGCGGACCAGGACGCGGTTCAGCTGATGACGGCTACGGCGCCTGAAATTATATATGAGTTGGAACACTGGGGCTGTCCGTTTTCCCGGACAGATGACGGCCGGATTGCCCAGCGGCCGTTCGGCGGCGCCGGTTACCCGCGCACCTGCTACGGCGCTGATAAGACCGGGCTTTATATGCTCCATACGCTTTACGAGCAGGTCATCAAGCGGAATATCACGATAATCTCCGATTTCTTTGTTACGGCATTGATTGTGGAAGGCGATACCTGCTATGGTGTTGCGGGTATTGATATGGTTAAAGGACGGATTGAGACCATCGTAGGCCATTCAGTGATTGTTGCCACCGGCGGGGCCGGACGGGTCTACGGCAAGAGCAGTAACGCCCTGACCTCAACCGGCTTGGGTATGGCGCTGGCCTACTGGGTAGGCGCGCCGCTCAAGGATATGGAGTTTATCCAGTTCCATCCGACCGGCATTATCTATAAACATATTCTGATGACCGAGGGTTGCCGGGGCGAGGGTGGATACCTGGTCAATAGTAAGAATGAGCGTTTTATGCAGAAATACGCGCCCAGCAAGATGGAACTGGCCCAGCGCGATATCGTTTCCCGCTCGATTGCCACGGAGATTGAGCAGGGCCGGGGATTTACGGCCCGGGACGGTTCGGGCTATGTCCATTTGGATATGAGGCATTTGGGTGCGGAAAAGATAATGGAACGCCTGCCCGGAGTCCGGGATATCTGCCTGGAATTCCTGGGGCTGGATATTGTCAAGGAGCCGGCGCCGATTCAGCCGGTCCAGCATTATACCATGGGCGGGATTGATACCGATGTCAATGGCGCTACCTCGGTCAGGGGTCTTTATGCGGCCGGCGAGTGTGCCTGCGTTTCAGTGCACGGCGCCAACCGGCTGGGCGGTAATTCGCTCCTGGAAACGCTGGTATTCGGAAAACTCAGCGGTCTGGCCGCCGCGCGCTACATTGCCGATGTCAAGCAGAAGTCATATATACCGCAGAATTTAATCGCCAATATATCACGATTCTACGAGTCTAATTTCAAGCGAATTACTAATTCCAAGGGCGAGGAGAAACACCGGGTTCTTAAGAACGAGCTTAATGAGACAATGGATAAGCTGGTGGGTATCTTCCGGACGGCCCAGGATTTACAGGCGGCTTTGGCCAAAGTAAAGACGCTGAAAGAGCGGTTCAATCATTTGGGTCCGCCCCAGGATGGCTTGAAGTTCAATTATGATATCCTGACCCATCTGGAGTTGGAGGCCAATATCGATGTGGCCGAGGCGGTGATTGTGGGCGCCTTGAAGCGCGAGGAAAGCCGAGGCTCTCATTCCCGAAAGGATTTCCCGGCCCGGAACGACAAGGATTTTCTTAAGCATACTTTGGTGTATTACAGGGCCAAGGGTGAGGTGGATGTCCAGTATAGGCCGGTGGCGATGACTAAATATCAGCCGGAGGAGCGGAAGTACTAAGAAAGTTTATGACTGAGTTCAGAGTATTTAGATTTGACCCGGCGGACAACAAACCGGCCCGGTTTGATACCTACACCGTGCCCTGGGAAAAAGGCATGACGGTGCTGGAGGGCTTGCTTTATATTTCCGACTATTTCCAGGATTCGCCGTCCTTCAGGTATTCCTGCCGGGCCGCGGTCTGCGGTTCCTGCGCCATGCACATCAACGGCAAATACCGGCTGGCCTGCAATACCCTGATTGAGACATTACTCAAAGAGGGCAATGGCACGATTACCATCCAGCCGCTGGCCCACCTGCCGGTCTATAAGGACTTGGTGGTGAATATGGATAATTTCTTCAGGAACTATGAGGCCATTAGGCCGTATCTGATACCGGATAAGTCAGTGCCTGAGAATGGTTCGGCGGCGCTCACCACAAGGGAATTTATCCAGTCGCCCAAGGACCGTAAAAAGATAGACGGCGCCATAGATTGCATACTCTGCGGTGCTTGTTACGGCTCCTGCCCGGTGGCCGGGACCAATCCGGAATACCTTGGGCCGCATGCGATTCTCAAGGCAGCCAGGTTTTATAACGACAGCCGGGATGCGGCCAGTAAAGAGCGTCTCTCCATTATCGGAAATAATCACGGACTCTTCCGTTGCCATTCCATATTCAATTGCCAAGTGGTCTGCCCCAAGAACCTTGACCCGGCCGGCGCCATATCGCAGATGAAGATGAAGCTGGTCTGGTCAAAGGTAAAAGGACTCTTCGGGCTGGGATAAATTATATCACCACAAAGGACACTAAGAGGAACACGAATCGCACGAATTAAACGAATCACACGAATAGATTCGTTTTACTCACTATAAGTAATTATTATTCGTCTTATTCGCCGTATTCGTCTGATTCGTGTTCTCTTTTATTCCTCTGTGGGTAATCAGGCATAAACCCGATAATCCATTTCCTCAAAGAGATTATCCTCGGCCTGTATTTCGTCAATATAGGCTTCGTCAATCGTGTCGTTCTTTATATCATCATAAAGCCGGTTAAAGCGGCTGAGGTGGGTCTTGAATCTATTCTGGGCATAGCATTCGGAATGCTGGGTGGTAATCAGGAATGTCCAGTCGCTGCTCTGGGCCAGGAGCAGTTCCCGGGCCATCTGGTTCAGCGCCTTTTGATGCAACCCGTTTACGGACGGATACTGATTTACCGGTTCGCTGGCGCGGTCTCTGGTGAGTTCCAGCATCCGCTCTTCGGCCTTATGCAGATGCCGGTAGAACCAGTCGTTCTTGCCGTTGAGCCAGACCTTGCAATAGCCGCCGTCGCCCCAGGTGGAGAATGACGGTTGGGAGACCTGTAATTTGGGTTGTTGCTTAAGGTATTCATTGGGTGTGATTAGTTTTAATTCTTCCTGTGTGTTTAGCTTTCGGACCAGCGCCTCAATAAAATCCGGTCCCTCAAACCACCAGTGCCCGAATAATTCCGCGTCATAAGGGGCGATAATAATTGGGAATTGCGAATTGCGAATAGCGAATTTACCAGAAATATAATTAATCTGCTGCTGGCGGTTGAAGATAAAGTTATCCACGTGGTTCTGTATCTTGGCCAGGGCATTGCGGCGGTTATATGGTTGCTTTAGGTGCAGAGGCACATCGCCGGTAATCCGGTAGTATTTGATGCCGACATTACGCCGGACGCCGTCCGAATGAAGATATGGTTTGATATACTGGTAATCAGCGTCATAGCCCAGGTCGCGGTAGAATTCGCGGTAGTTGGCATCGCCCGGATAGCCCTCCTTGGCGCTCCAGACCTGGCGCGAGGTCTCGGCATCCCGGCCAAAGGCCGCTACCTTATACTGCCGGTCCGCGTATACCGGCAGATAGGTGTTCATTATCGGTGTCGGTGAGCCGTTGGTAATGCCGTGGGTATCAATGATAAAATACTTGATGCCGGCCTGTGCCAGGATGGCTTCCAATCCTGGATAATAGCCGCATTCCGGCAGCCAGATGCCGGCGGGCTTCCGGGCAAAATGTTTCTGATAATTTCGGACCGAGGTCATTACCTGTGCCCGGACCGATTCCGGATGTTTCATCAAGGGCAGGAATCCGTGCGTGCCGGCGCAGGTGATGATTTCCAGATAACCCAATTGTTGAAACCTGCCAAATGCCTGGACCAGGTTGCGGTTATAATTGTTATGGTATAAATCCTGTAATTTCCTGAATCGCTCGTGATACATCCGGGCGGTATCACGGAATAAGCCATCACCTGCGGTATTGACTATTTCCTTTTCGGCTAACTCCACCAGACGGGACAGATGCTGTGAATAGCGGTTCTGTAAGAGTTCATCCGTGAGCATCTCGCACAATGGCGGCGACAGCGAGATGGTCATCCGGAAAGGCACGTTATCGCGGTACAGTTCCTCAAATGCGGCCAGGAGCGGCAGATAGGTCTCGGTGATGGCCTCATACAGCCAGTCCTCTTCCATAAAGTCGGTAAAATTCGGATGCCGGACATAGGGCAGATGGGCGTGCAGGACAATAGATAAATAACCCTTGAGCATGGATTAGATTATATTATGGCTCTCTGACCGAGTCAAGAAAATACATAATCACTCATGGGCAGAATATCCCTCTCTGACCTGCGCACATTTATACCGGTGTAAGATACTCTCTATCTTTGTTATCCGTATAATGCATCTCCGGTAGGTGTGTGAAATATAGTGGGGGACTATTTTATTAACTACTGGTATTTGTATAATAGCCGGGCATGAGAGATGCAATATATCCCGCCCAGAGATAAAGAGTATCCCGGCCGGAGATGCAGATAATGGGGGTTATGGGATTTATAGAGTTCCGGCAGAGATATAAAGCATCGTGGTTGGAGATATCTGGTCTATCGGAGCGCGGCCTTATTAACTACTGCCGGAGATATATTTTATTTCCGGCATCGATATAATACCTGACGGACGGATATACACATTATCTGCGGCATTTGCATAGAGTCAATTTGCCGGAGATAAGGAGTATTTATACGGTAGGGAAAGGCACGATAGGTGTAGGGAATTATAACGGCCCAACAGCGGTATAGAATATATCGGCGAGTAGAGTTATGGCATAACGGCAGGGGTATCCCTACGGGAGGCAGTAGCACTAAAGTATGGATGCCAGGGGTAGGGAGCAGGGATGTGGGGGGGAGGGGTATAGGAGGGGGGTAAGGCAGATTTCAAGCATAAAGCAGGCAAAATAATGGACTGAAGGTGCCAATGGCTATTTCTGGATAAACGGCTTTAGACCATGTTTTTTGTATCGGTAGATATTCCATCTGACCGTATTATAAGAGCATTTAAGCCGTTGGGCAATCCGCTCAAACTCTATTTTCTGGTCAGAGAGGTAAAGAATCTGGAGACGCCGGCGTTTTTTATATTTACCTGCAATATTCAGATTTCGCAACTCGTCGCTGACTATCTTACGTTCCTGGTCGGTTAATCTGATAAATTGATGCGGATAAGGCATAGTTTTATTGTATCAGATGGCGTGAAATAACTCAAGGATAAAATGATTAAAAGGAATACCCCGCGATTCGCGGGGTCTAACTGCCCCTAATTCGCTTCGCTCAAAGGGGCAGTAAGAAAATACCTAATTCCACTTGACAAACCCTGGTATATGGGGTATATTACTATATAATAAATATAAATCAATCATGCCTACTAAAGCGGGAGCTAATGGTCCCGAAAGCATTCGGAACCAGAAGAAAAGGAGTTTTACTATGCATAATAAAAAGTGGCAATGGTGGTTAACCTGGAGGGTGATACCGATTCTCGGTATTTCTTTATTGCTTTATGCGGCGGATGATGTCAAGATGAAACTGACCGACAGCGCCGGCGTGTCCGAATTCGCGGTCCAGGATTCCACCGGCGCATCCGTCTTCCGGGTAAACTCGGACGGCAATGTCACCTTAGGCGCCTGGCAGGGGACTAATATCGCGGTCGCCAATGGCGGCACCGGACAGGCAACGGCCAATGCGGCTTTTAATGCTTTAGCGCCGACACAAACTGGTAACGCAGGTAAATTCCTTACCACAGATGCGACTAATACCTCCTGGGGAACTAGTGTTTCCGGTGCAATCATTAATTTAAACGCAAGTTCCAATTTTGCCACTAATATCAATACCGGGACCTCTACCGGCGCGGTTTCCATAGGGAACGCGTCAGCGACTGGTATTTCCGAACAAGTCGGCACAGGCAACTATACTCTTAATGGTACTACCGCTTCAAATTATACCATTGGCGCTTCAACCACTACAGGAACGATGACTATAGGGGGAACCGCTCAAACCGGCGCTATTACCCTTGGTTCATCTTCTGGAACGCAAACGTTGAATCTTGGAACCGGCGCCGGCGCTTCAATAGTAAGGATTGCCACTGGTGCAGGTAACAACGACATAACTATTGGTGGAGGAACAGTCGCCGCCGGAAATGGCGTGCGCATAGGCATTGGCAAGTTCACCGTGAATAAGTCGGTAGCACCAACTATCGGATTAAACGCGAATACAACTGCGACAGTAGCTCAAATTCTTGACGCTGGTGTAATTGGCTTTGCGGCTTCTGCAGCTCGCACCTTAACATTTCCTACTGCTCAGGGAGCTACCGGATTGGTGCAAGCCCTGCCTGGAACCCCGGCCGTTGGAGATACGTTTACTTTTGTGGTCTTCAATACTGGCACTTTTGCCGTAACCTTGGTCGCTGGAGCTGGCGGCACTATTGTCAACACCAATACCATTAGCAGTACCACTGGTTCTAGGGTCGTAACCTGTCGCGTCACTGGTGTAACTGCGGGCTCGGAAACGATAAGCATTTATTAAGTAAACACTGGCGCTCGTTACAAAAGCACGAGATAAATCGGTGGGGGGATGTTCCTATAACTCGTAGCGTTAACGCTATAAGGCGTAGCGATAAGGATATAAGCCGTATTTATATGAGATTTATCAGTTTTATATATTATCTTTGCATCCTTTGCGTCTTTGCGGTGCTAATGCCGCTCAGCGCCCGGGCTGCGGATGTAATTATTGATAGTCCTTCGGCCGTGATTACCATTGAATCATCAGCCGAGTTCACCATTTCGGGCACTATCACCGGCGCCGGCACCCTGGCCTCTACCGGTTCCAATAAGGTCTATGTCTCGGGCGACTGGGGTATTGCCAATTTCACACCGGCTAACTCCACGGTCTATTTTAACGGGAGCAGCGTCATCACCGCTACCAGCGCCAATAATACCTTTTATAATCTGGTCGTCAGCGGCAGCGCAAACGTGAGCAATTCGTCAGCAGTTGGCCTGGCAATAACCCAGGGTCTGACGATTAACGCATCTGCATCATTAAATCTTGGTAATGGTCTGGCGTATAGTGTGGCGCTGAATACTACTGTCTCAGGAACGTTGAATTTGGGCCTGAGCGAGTTGCAATCCAATGGCGACCTGACGGTTGCCGCCGGCGGCATATTGAATATGAACGGCACATCACTAAGCCAGCAACCACAACTGAAGATGGCCAACGGCAGGGCTCTGCTGATAGACGGAACTCTAAATACCACCTGGTCCTCACCCAATCTGAAGCCGGTTATTACCGCTACCGCCTCCGGCGCTTACTATAGTTTTACGGTCAATGGCAAGGTGACGCTCAACGGGTTAATTGTGGGCAAGGTTGATGGTAACGGCTTGACTATCTCTGATGCGGCTGATACCACCAGCGATATGAATGATCTGGATTTCGTGTCTATGACTGCGGACGGCACGTGTTTGAGGGTACTGGAGACCTCAGCCGTAACCTATAATTTTAGTAATTTGACCTTTGATGACTCCATCTTCGGGGCCGGACCGAACCCGCCGGGATATAACATAGAAACCGTCTCGGCATTCGTGACGGCCGGTGGGATTATTACCCTGCCCAATGCGACCGGCGCGGGCGCCGGGGACGATTACGAGAACGACGGCGGCAGCGGGATAGTTATACCCGGTTCAATCAGGTGGGACAGCGGGAATACCAATTACTGGACATCCGGCTCGGGCACGACCAACTGGGCAACGGCCGGTAACTGGACAAACGGAATTCCGACAAACTTACAGGATGTGGATATTCCCATAGTGGGAAGCGGATTATATCCGGCGATTGGCGGCACGACCAACCGCGTCTGCGGAAGTTTAACCGTGCGCAACGGCGCCTCGCTGACCATCCAGTTTTCCGGGACAAGAACCCTGAGCGTCAACGGCACGACCGGTAATGTCCTGATTAAGAACGGCGGCGAGATTAAGATTCTGACCGCCACCAGCCAATTAAGGGTCGCGGGCAGTTGGACTAATTACGGCACGCTTACGATTACCGAGGGCGATTTGACTTTCTATGGCACAACCAGCGCCTGCAGGATAGAAACGGACTGCATCGGCACAGGTAAGACCATAAAGTCGTTGCGTATCCCAACTGGAGCGCAGCTAAACATCGCCGATAACGTAAACGTTGAAGCCAGTGGCGCAGGGATGTTTTATCTGACCGGCACGCTAAACATGGGGAATAATGCAGCGCTTATTACTTATAACTCCTGGGGCGATACGACTGGCACATTTAACAGGGGAGTGTCTTCGACCGTTGTTTTACGGGGCAGCGGGAATATTCCGCCCAAGGATTTTCATAATCTTACTATAGACGGGACGTTTTCCCTGGCTTCAACGCCGAGGAATATTTATAACCACTTGGAGATTACATCAGCAGGTGATTTGTCCACCGGCGCCAACCAGTTAAATATTTATGGCAACTGGGTGAATAACGGGGCGTTTAATGCCGGGACCGGCGAGGTGCAGTTTATTGGGACCGGCGCGCATGCGATTACCGGCACGACCCAGTTTAATATCGTACGTTTTGGCGGCACGGGTACGACTACTCTGCAAGGCGGGAGCCAGGTATCAGGAATAAATACGATAGACCTGCAGGCCGGGCATACACTTAATGGCAGTCCGGTGGGCGGTCCGGATGCCACATTGATTGTGCCGGCTGGTTGCACGTTGTCCGGCTCTGTGGTCGGCTGGAATCCCCAACAAGGCACCTTTATCTGGCGCAAACAGGATGCAGAACAACAACTCATTGCCTTTAACAACGGTTATTATAACCTGACCATTGAATCTCCGGGCACGGCCTCGTCTAACAATTCCCTTAATATCGACAACAATCTTTATATCAAGTCCGGGACCTTCAGCGGCGGAAGCGGGTTGACGCATAGCATCGGCGGTGATTGGAGCCAGGACGGCTCCTTCTCGGCCGGGACGTCTACGGTGCGGTTCACAGGCAGTGATTGCGAAATACTCAAATCGCCTTCCGTGGCAGGGACTATCACCTTTAATAACCTGACGGTTTCTTCCACCAATTTGACTAAGATTGAGTATGGCAAGTCGGTAACCGTAACCGGCACATTCAATATCACCGCCGGGACGTTTAATGCCGGCACTGCCACGGTCTTTACCACCGGCAGTTGGACCAATAGCGGGGTATTCCAGTCCGGCACTTCAGAGTTTATCTGGAATGGGACGACTATACCTGAACAGTCAGGCGGTACGGCGCACGAGGATTTTTATTCTCTGACCATAAACGGCGCAGGCGCTCTTGATGGGACTAATTCTGATAAGATATTTACGGTTAGTGGAAACCTGAAGGTTTCCGCTACCGGTTCTCTTAATGCCTCTACAGGCGGTTACACCATTGAGGTCAAGAAGGATTTTGAGAATAACGGCACATTTACAGCCGGGAATTCCAAACTACTCCTGAACGGCACGACCAAGCAGACCCTGAAAGGTTCGGCGGCGCTCATTCTGAATAACCTGGAGATAAATAAGACCAGCGGTGATACTGCGGCTAAAACCGTGGAAATGGCCTTTGGATTAGCCGGAACAGACCTGACCGCCAACGGGACTACCGATATCCTGGCCGGTATCCTGGACTTCGGCTCAACCTTGGACACCTTTGTTTCAACCGGTAATCTTACGGTAGGCAATGGTTCAGGCACAGATGATGCGACCCTGAAACTCCTGGGCGGCGTGACATTGCAGATGGGGAACGGAACGATACTGGAGGTCAAGACGCCGGATGGAATCATAGAGAGTGCCCAGAGCGGCTCTGTGCCTCTGATTACCTCAACCAATCCGGGTATTAACTTCTATTATGTTCGGGTTGCAGGCAAGACCAAGATTAACGGGTTGCAGGTGAAGTCATTGGGCTCGGCCGGTCTGTTTAGCGACCCGGCCGCTAATCACGGATTCACCATCCTGACTACGGCCAGTGTTTATGCGGCCGGTGATACATATTTTGATCGGGCTATCTTTGACGATATCCAGAATTCCGGCACGCGCGATACCTACCTAAGGATTTTCAGGAATGCCTCCTCACCGCAGTTGGAGATGGATTTTAATAATCATACCTATGATGAAGGGACAGTGGATAGTAATGCCGATGTCAATGTCTATCTCAACCGAGGTTCCACCGGCTCCACGATTTTGCAGACCATCTCTTTAGGCAATAAGGGCGGCGGCAACGGCGAGCCATATGATATGCGGGACGATTCGGTAAATCCGGGTGATGACCCTGACCCGGGTTCTATCCAGTGGCCGGTGGAGAAAATCTGGACCGGACTGGCCAGTTCGGCCTGGAGCGGCGTTGGAAACTGGAAGTATCCGGACGGTTCTCCGGCCGACCCGCCCCAGGGTTCTGACTCGCTGACCATTCCGGCCAATCCGGACAGCAGCCCGGACCGCTGGCCGGTAATATCCGGCAATGCCGCAATCAAGAATATCACGATGGAGTCGCCATTTAGCGGTAGCGCCACGACTATGCTGGCCGTTTCCGGCTCCTGGACCCTGACCATCTACGGCTCCTGGACCGTAAATACCAATGCCAACTTTGACCCCGGGACGTCCACGGTCGACTATGCCGGTTCATCAGGCCAGGGCGTGGTGGCCACCACTTATTATAACCTCAAACTTTCCAATACCTCCGGGCTGCAGATGGTCTTTGAGCCGATAGTGGTTTATAATGATGTGACGATTCTGGAAGGGGTCAACTTTATCGCCACGACCACGGACGTCCGGGTAGGCGGTAACTGGAATAATTATGGGACTTTCTCTCCGGGCAACTGCCTGCTTAAGTTTAACGGCAACAGCGGCGGGCAGGAACAGAACATCACCGGCGGACAATTCAAGTATCTGGAATTCAGCGGACTGGAGCCAAAGGTGTTGAACGGTAATATTGAGGCGCTGGGCGGTATCACGATTACAGTCGGGGCAACGGTCTCCGCGACCAACGAATCAGCTATTGATATCAAGCTAGGCGGTCATTTCATCCTCAGCGGGACGTTTTCAGCCGGGCTTTCAACTGTAATATTCAACGGCGCAACAACGCAGGAATTGGTACGGCCTACAGGTGGAGCGGTCGTCTTAAACAATCTTAAACTGTTGAATACTGGAACTATTCTGAGATTAGTCCAGCAGTCCGGCGGTCCAACAGGTGATAGTATTATGGTTACTACCAGGGACAATGCCGGCAACACCAACCTGGGTAATATCAATATCGGCAGCGGCACAACATTGGATGCCACGAATGACATAATTAACTGCGGCGGGAACTGGACCGTGAACGGAACCTTCACCTATTCCGGTTCAACCGTGAACTTCAACGCCTCGGCGGCCCAATCCATTAAGACCAACTCATCGTTTAATACGCTTGTCATTACCAATACCGGTTCAGGTTATGTAAGCGCCGAAGGCAACCTGACTATTTATAATAATCTTAATGTCAGCGATGGGCAGTTCAAACTTGATATCGGAGCGGCCCTGGCGCATACGGTGTTAGACGATGTGACTATCTCGGCTGGCGCGGTGCTGGATATGGGCATTAGTCAATTGGCCATAGGCAGTAGTTCGGTCTTTGGCGATTTATCCATAAGCGGAACGTTTGTAATGTCCGGCGCGGCTACGGCCGCACCGACCCTGAAGATGCAAGGCGATTCGGCAACGGTTAACTACACGAATGCCATAAGCCGGTCGGACATTACGGTTCAATCAGGCGGTTTAATGCAATGCCTCTGGTCAAGCGGTACCAAGCCGATAATTCAGGCGTATAACCCGATTGCGCCCGGGCCGTTCTATGGCTTTGTGGTTCAGTCCGGCGGGGCGATTGATGTAGCCGGATTGGTTATTGATTCGGCCTACACCTATGATAGTGTCGGGGCATTTTATTCGGCGCTCCTGTTAGAGGCCGGTGCTATCTGTTCAGACCTGGACAATGTAGCTTATCAGAATGTCCAGGGCGGGAGCGGGCCGCGCGGGCTTCATTTCCGGATTGCCAGCGGCACCTATAACTTTGACGGCTGCACCTTTGACGCCTCCTGCACGGTCAATGTCCGGATGGACAACGGAGCGCCGGCGCTTAACTTTACCAATTGGGGCGGCGCCCGGGGCGGCGGTAATTATGACGAGCCGGTAGTCGGGACAATAAACTGGACCACCAATTGCGTCTGGAACGGCGGCCTGTCAGCCAACTGGAGCATGGGTTCTAATTGGGATAACACCAACATTGCAAATACTACAGGAGAAAACGCCATTATCAACCGGGTTTTACCCAGCGGTTATAATCCCAGGGTAAGAACCGCGAGTTATAGCATCAGGAATCTCGTTATTAAGAACAGCAATACGGTCTTCATAGATGATACCACAGGCTATGACCTGACTGTGGCCGGCGATGTGGTTATAGAAGCAGGTGGCGGTATTACGATGAAGGATACCACCGGCGCATTGTTATATGTCTCCGGTAATTGGGATAATCAGGGCGGGGTATTAGACCAACAATCAACCGGCGGTATCATTTATCTGAGAGGGACAAATAATACTATATCCACCGAGAACGGATTCAGGAATTTGTCTTTAGATACTGCGACCGCCAGTTATACCTTGACCGACGGCGCTGTGGTTGCTATCAGCGGGACGTCTGCTTCATACTTTATCAATACCGCGGCCTGGCTTTCTGGCGGGAATAACACCAACCAGGCAACTCTTAAGGCATCGGTCTGGACAACTAATCTGGGCAGGTTTGGAGCCGGAAATTCCAAGTTTACCTGGATGAGCACGTCTGATGTCCCATTAGAAACATATTACGACCTGCAGATTGGGAGTAACATAGACAGCTATAATATTGCGACCACATATACTTATGGGGTGAACCAGACAATCAACCGTCATCTTATAGTGGATTTGGGCTCAACCCTGACGCTTAACCAAACCGGCGGAACGCTCACCGTTAAAGGTAATATCTGGGTTAAGCAGGGCGGAATACTTAATCTTAATAATGCCACGGTTCGGCTGGAAGGTGATTTGATTGTGGATGGGACTATTAATATGGGCGCATCTACACTGATATTTGGCGGCGGTGTGGTCCAGAAGATAAGGAGCACAATAACCCCGCCGTCCCTGACGCTTAATAACATTCAGGTGACTACTACAACTACGGCAGAACTCAATATGCCGATTGCGGTTACCAATATCAATTCCGGTCTGGCCTCGCCGCATGGCATTATCAAGCTCAATGCATATCAACTAACGATAACCGGTTTCTGGAATGATGCGGATAGTGGCGATAATCTCTCGGAAGACACCGGAACGGTATATTTCTATGGCACGAGTGCTACGATACCCAATGAGACCTGGTATAATCTGGCCGTCGGCGCAGCCAGCGCTGATACGACATACATCCTACCAACTAATAGTACGGTAAAGAATGATATCACCTTTAATGAGAATGGGATACTTAACAGCGGTGGTTTTATACTCTATGTTGGCCGGCACTGGGTGGACAACGGGACAGAAGATAACTTTGTGGAAGGGGCCGGGGCCGTGGTATTCAACGGCTCTGTCGGCCAAAACATCAGTAGCGACACCTTTAATAACCTGACAATATCCAATACCGGGGTGGCGGTAAACGTAATAGCCCTTGGCAAGATAGGGGTGAACGGAAATCTGGTCATTAGCAGCGGCACATTGGATTTAGGCAGCGGCTTTACCGGAGTAAACAAGCATACGGTAGGCGGTTATTGTTATATAAATAACGGTAAGTTGAAACTTAACACCTCGTCCATGTCTATAACAGGATTATTAAGAATCGGAGACGGGACAAGCAGCGGTATTGTGGATATGACCGGAAATTCCGCGGATGACCCGGATTTGACCTCAACCGGCGGGGTGGATATAACCGCCAGTGGGATACTGGATATGACCGGTTCATCCGCATCAATTTCAGCCGGCGGCAACTGGACAAAAGCTGGCAGTTTCAATATCGGCCAATCCAAGGTGACCTTAAGCGGGGCCGGCAATTATATTACCGCCAGCGGGAGCAGTGATTTCTATGCCTTGTACATAAATAGCGGCAGTACCATTACGGCCTCGACCAATTGCGGCATCACCAATAACTTGGTTATTACCGGGCAATTCTATACATCCAGCAAGACGATTGCCGTCAGCGGGAACATCGCTAACAGCGGCACGTTGACGGTCAATAACTCCGGGCTATTGGATTTAGAGGGCAATATTGCCGGTGGGATATTGGGATTTGGGAGTGGAAGTTGTCAGATGCAGATAGCCGGGAGCTTTAGCCCAGCCACGCTTAATGCCGGAGGCGGGACGATTGTCTTTGATAATACCGCGGCCGGGCAGAATATACCGTCATACACTTACAACAACCTGACCATGTCCAAGGCCGGCCAGATAGGCACAGCTACAGGCAATATAATTGTGAATGGCGAATTGCGAATAGCGAATGGCACGTTTGATGTTGATGACACATCTGTCAAGGTGCATAACATAGGGAGTTTTTCCAACAGCGGGACAGTCAGGATGGACCTGGCTTCGACTATAACTGTAACTGGAGCAACCACTAATACCGGGACAATCCAATTGGGAATTGCGAATAGCGAATTGCGAATTGCAGGCAATTTGAATAACACTTCAGGAATAGTTAATATAAGCAACGGATTACTTGATATCAATGGTAACCTAAGCAACGGGACGCTGGATTTCAATAACAGCAGTGGTACACTACGGATTGGCGGGGTATTTGCACCGAGCACATTAAACGAAGACCAGGGGACAATAGTATTTAAGGGGTCAGGGCAGACCATACCGGCCGAGACCTATTATCACCTAAAGACCGGGAGCATCAATGCGACATATACCTTAGGCGGGGACATATCTGTTAAAGGAGACATGACTATAGATGAGACGGATGATGGGACCAAATCAACATTAAGCACCGGCAGTTACGGGATAAGCATCACCGGCAATGCCATATTCAATGGTTCGTTTACTGCCGGAAGCGGAACAGTGGAATTCAATGCCGCGACAGGCAGCGTCTCCATAAGCAAGGGGACAAACGGTGATGCGATAATATTCAGTAATTTCAAGGTCAATGTCGGGACAAACGCAGTATTACAACCATCAATCGGTTTCGATTGCAGCGGAAATCTATTGGTTTCCAGCGGTAAATTGGATTTAGGCACTGCTTTAGGTTACATCATTACCGGCACAAGCACGGCTAATAACGGCATTATAGACATAAACGGAAGCACACTTACCTGCAAGGATAATCTAACCATTCAGGCATCAGGCAAGTTGATAATGAGGAACAGCGGCATATTGAAAATGGCAGACAGCAAGGCCATAGCCATTAATGGCGGATTTGAGACCTATTGGACCACAGGGCAAACAAAGCCAAAAATAACCACCTCAGGGACAGTCGGGACGAATGCCTATTCATTCAATGGCAATGCAGGCAGCGACGTAGACATCAGCGGATTGACCGTAGAGAGCATAGATGCCAGTGGTATAAGGATAAACAGCGGGGCGACCATAGTGGACATAGACGACGTGGCGTTTGCCACCCAGGTAGCGCCGACCGGCGGGGCGGCATTAAACCTGCAGGCAACCGCCGGGTATGCCACTTCGCAGTCGTTTACCTTCTCGGATATGAGTTTTGACGGCAGTTACAAGGGCAGTGCAATAACCGCCACAGCCACGGTTGGCAATGTGGTGGTGGCCAATAACGCTGTCAGCGTGGTTATCACGATGTCCAATGCCATAGACAATGTGGCGCCGCCGCCCGGCAAGGAGGAATGGGATTGGGACAGCGGCAATGTAACGGTGGATTGGATACAGTTAAACACCTGGCTGGGCAATACCACGAGCTGGAATTTAGCCGGGAACTGGACCAACGGCATACCGGACGGCAGCAAGGATATTCTGATACCAACGGGTCTAAGTAATTATCCGACACTGGATACGACCGGTAATTGCATTGGATTGAAGGTGGAAAACGGGGCAAGCATAACCTTAAGCGCGACATATAACTTTGAGATAAAGGGTGATATCTCAATAGAAGGCACCGGGGCATTTACGGCATTAAACGGCAAGGTGATACTGAACGGGACCGGCAGCCAGACCATTGACTTGGGCACGGCCGTAGCCAACAGATTCTATAATCTGGATATAAATAAGGCCTCAGGGACAGTCACGGTATTAAGGGACTTAACCATAGACAATAACCTGGTCCTGACCGGGACGTTAAACAGCGGCAATAAGACCGTAACCATAAACGGAGCCGCGACTAACAACGGGACTATCCAGGTATCAGGAGGGATATTGGACCTAAACGGGAACCTGACCGGAGGCGTAGTAGACGGCGGGACTGGGACAATCAGGTTTGCCGGTACGACCTTTGCGCCGGCCACATTCACCGCGTCAGTATCAACCATTATCTTTGACAACAAGGCCGCAGACCAGAATATCCCGACTATGACATATAATAATTTAGAGATAGATAAATACTTAGGCAGCGTAAGTTATACGGCCAATGCCGCAAATACTGGTATCAATATCCAGGGTCGGTTTAAGGTGACGTCCGGGATATTCAAGGCAGACCCGGCGAGTAGCGGATGGAGCCACAGCATAGCCGGTAATTGCGAATTTGGGATGGCGAATGGCGAATTCAAGGCCGGGCAGGGCACGATAACCTTAACCGGAGTATCGCAGGTAATCACGCCCAATAATAATTTCTATAGATTAGCAATAACCGGTTCAGCGCAGGTAACATCTGGATATAATCTCAAGGCAGATAACAACCTGGTAATTAAGAGTGGAGCAACGCTTATTCTAAACGGCAATACCGGACATACAATAGGCGGGAGTGTAACAGTAGAAAACACCGGCAGATTAGACCTGAACACCGGGGCATTGGCAATAACCGGAGGGCTTAACAACTCTGGCACCATAGATATGGACCAGGTATCTAACCTGAGTTGCAATGCCTTTACCAACACAGCCAGCGGCATATTGGATTGCGGGACAAATACAACCAGCCAGATAACGGTGTCCGGCAATTGGAACGACTCTGGCACGGTCAATCCAGGGAATTCCACCATAACGCTGACCGGTGGGGCAGGCAGTACAATCGCCACGGCTGCTTCCACCGATATTTATAACCTTAACGTTAGCGGTAATTATACTAGTGTGAACGGATTGGATATAGAGGGTGACGTGAAAATCACCGGTACGTTTAATCCGGATGTTTATTCGCATAAGATAGCGGGAAATTGGGATGATTCTACCGGGGTCTTTGCCGCTACGGGTGGAACAGTAACCTTTGACGGGGTCGGAGCAAGAACCATCACGACTAAAGTGGCAACCGGTGATAATAAATTCTACAATTTGAATATTGGCGATGATGCGAGTGCGCCTTCAGTAGTGATTTCCACAGGGGGCGACTTGCGGGTTGCTGGAGTCTTGGCTATTAATACTGGTAGTTTCCTGACCTTAAACAGCAATACCGGTCATAACATTACCGGTTCTGTTACTATAGATAGCGCATCAGGTTTATTTATTAAGACAGGGCAACTAACCACTGGTGCTATTACTAATAACGGCACGATTGACTTATCCGAAACCACGGCGTCAAATGGTAAACTTATTGCCGGTTTAGTTACGAATAATAATTCCATCACCTTTGGCACGAGTGGAGGCGGTAAGATTACTTGCAATGGGTCATTCATCAGCAGTGCGGGAACCTTTGCTAAAGGCGTTTCAACCGTAGAGGTTAGTGGCGCCACCAGCAATATCAATTTGCCTCTGGCAAGAGGAGCTTTCTACAACCTAACCATTAGCGGGACAATCAGCGCCGCTTCATCATTGCTGATTGATAATAACCTGTCGGTTAATGCGGTCTGCAGCTTTAATCTCGGCACATCATTAAGCACGACCGTTACAGGAAATATATCTGTTTCCGGAACGCTCAATGGCAATAATTCCCTACTGGTATCAAACGGGAATCTGACGGTAAATGGCGGAGGTGTTTTGCAGATATCAGGTTCTAATACCAGTGGGCAGGAAGGCCAACTCAAGGTGGCAAATACCAAGACGGTTAGTATCCAGGGATTATTCCAGTCCAATCCGTCCGGCAGTTTCACCTATAAGCCTATCATTACACGTTCCGTGAGTGGCGCAAGATATTCATTCTTGGTGGAGAACGGCGGTGGATTGGATGTCAACGGGCTCATTCTTGAGTATGCAAACAGCAACGGTTTGTCTGTCGCATCTACTGCCAATTCGGCTAACATTGATATTGATGACTGCGTATTCCGTTACGTCCAGGAAAATCCGGCCGGTACACGGCAGGGTAATGGGGCCAGGCATCTTTATATCGGATTTACTTCCGGCAGTTTTGCCCAGACCTTTGATGGCTGCACCTTTGATACTTCGTTTGGGACAACCACCGGCAACAATGTAGTGGGCGCATCAACCGGCGGCTCTACTCAGTCATCCTTCTCTAATTACGGAGGCAGCGGCTCTGGGCCGGTCTATGAATGGGAAGGTAATGCCAACGTTTCTATCGGCTGGTTGGGTGCGACCACTTGGGAGGGCAATAATTCGACGGCCTGGAGCGATAACGGGAACTGGTCAAACGGCGCGCCAGGCACTGAGAATTCCGCCGTTATCCTTTATCCGGCGTCCGGACGTTTGCCAGTAATGGACCAGAACGGTTCCTGCGCATCCCTGGAAGTCAGGAATAACGGGAGTTTGGAAATAAATGGAAAGGTGTTGACCATCACTGGTAACTTTACCTTGGCGGTAACCGGCTCGTTTCAGATGACGACTGCGAATAGCGAGGTGCGTGTTGCCGGCAATTGGACTAACACGGGCGGAGCCTTAAACCAGACCGCCGGGTTGATTGTATTTAACGGCTCCAATTCAGTTATTTCTTCAGAGCAGAATTTCCGTTCCGTGAGCGTAACTGGCACGGCCTTTCTGGCAACCGGTGCGTCAGTAAAGGTATCAACTGGATTTACCATCCAGGGCGGGAGTTTCTCATTGAATAACGCCACATTTTATACGTCTAACTGGACCAAGACAGGAACTTTTAACGCTAATACCGGTACCTTTATTTGGTTGGGTACCGCATCCGTGCCGGTAGAGAACTACTATCATCTCCAGGTCGGAGACGGCTCCGCCGCCTTTGCAACAACCTTTGTTAACGCTACTTATAATATCACCAAGAATCTTACGATACGAATGGTTGCGCCGAATTATGCGGATGCCCAGAATGCTGCAATCAAAATAGGCGGTAATTTGACCATTGATGGTACCACGACCAGCGATAATGTCTTTAAGCCATCCGGCAGCGGTATCATATTTAATGGCGACACCACACAGACTATAGCCGGAACGGCCCAGCCGCCATTCATATTAAATAATGTCAGTGTTTCAGGCACGACAACTATACTTTCACTTCAGGGGAATGTCAGAGTTACCAATATCAACTCTGGTCTGGCCTCGCCGCACGGTATTATCAAGTTATCAGGATATCAGTTAACCATAACCGGACTCTGGAACGATGCGGATGCCGGAGACAATCTGAGCGAAGACACCGGCACGGCCTATTTCTATGGCACGAGTTCGACTATCCCCAATGAAACCTGGTATAACCTATCAGTTGGAGCTCCGAGCGTTGATACCACCTACACCCTGCCTGCTGATACCACCGTCAAGAATGATATCACCTTTAATGAGAACGGTATACTCAACAGCGGAGGATTTGCGCTTTCTGTCGGCCGGCACTGGGTGGATAACGGCAGCGAGGATAATTTCACGGAAGGAGCCGGCGAGGTGCGGTTTAACGGCGCAGTCGGGCAGAATATAGCCGGCGAGACCTTTAATAACCTGGCCATATCCAATACCGGGGTAGCGGTGAATGTATCAGCCCTTGGCAAGATCGGGGTGACCGGCAATCTGGTGATTAGCAGCGGCACACTGGACTTGGGCATCAATTTTACCGGCGTAAGCAAACATACGGTAGGCGGTTATTGTTATGTAAATAACGGTAAGTTGAAACTCAACACCTCGTCTATGTCTATAACCGGATTATTAAGAGTCGGAGACGGGACAAGCAGCGGGATTGTAGATATGACCGGGAATTCCACGGACGACTCGGATTTGGCAGTCACGGGCGGTGTAAATATTACCACGACCGGCACGCTGGACATGACCGGCTCATCGGCATCAGTTTCAGCCGGCGGCAACTGGACAAAGGCCGGCGCCTTTAACCTGGGCCAGTCAAAGGTGACGCTAATCGGGAGCAACAATTATATCACCACAACCGGCGCCAGTGATTTCTATGCTCTGCACATAAACAGCGGCAGCGTTATCACGGCCTCAACCAATTGCGGCATCACCAATAACTTGGTTATTACCGGGCAATTCTATACATCCAGCAAGACAATTGCCGTCAGCGGGAACATCGCTAACAACGGCACGTTGACGGTCAACAACTCCGGGTTATTGGATTTAGAGGGCAATATTGCCGGCGGGATATTGGGATTTGGGAGTGGAAGTTGTCAGATGCAGATAGCCGGGAGCTTTAGCCCAGCCACGCTTAATGCCGGAGGCGGGACAATAGTATTTGATAATACCGCGGCCGGGCAGAATATACCGTCATACACTTACAACAACCTGACCATATCCAAGGCCGGCCAGATAGGCACAGCCACAGGTAACATAATTGCGAATGGCGAATTGCGAATTGCGAATGGTACGTTTGATGGAGATGATACATCTGTAAGACAGCATAACATTAGTTCTATCTCTAACAGCGGGACGGTCAAATTAGATCTGGCTTCAACCATAACTGTAACTGGAGCAACCACTAATACCGGGACAATCCAATTGGGAATTGCGAATAGCGAATTGCGAATTGCAGGCAATCTGAATAACACTTCAGGAACAGTTAACATAAGCAACGGATTACTTGATATCACTGGTAACCTAAGCAACGGAACGCTGGACTTCAATAACAGCACCGGGACGTTGCGGATAGGCGGGGCATTTGCGCCGGCTACCTTAAATGAAGACCAAGGGACAATAGTATTTAAGGGAACATCCCAGACCATACCGGCCGAAACCTATTATCATCTCAAGACCGGTAGTATCAACACGACCTATACCTTGGGCGGGGTTATTATAGTCAAAGGAGACATGACCATAGACGAGATAGACGATGCGACCAAATCAACGCTAAACACCAATAACTATGGTATTACTATTACAGGCAATGCCGTATTCAATGGCTCATTTACTGCCGGAAGCGGGACGGTGGAATTCAATGCACCTTCAGGAGGTGTATCCATAAGCCAGGGGACAAACGGAGATGCTATTATATTCAATAATCTCAAGGTCAACATAGGAGCGAATACGGTATTACAACCCGAGAGTGGATTTTCCTGCAATGGGACACTTGATGTTGCCGGCGGCAAGTTGGACCTAGGGAACGGACTTAATTACACCATAACCGGCACGTCCGCAGCCAGCGGGACCATAGACATCAATGGAAGCACGCTTACCTGCCGGGACAATCTGACCATAAACGCATCAGGCAAGTTAATAATGAGAAACAGCGGTGTTTTAAGGATGGCAGACGCCAAGGCCATAGCCGTAAATGGCAACTTTGAAACCTATTGGACAACCGGGCAAACCAAACCAAAGATAACCACAGCCGGGGTAATTGGGACAAATGCCTATTCATTCAATGGCAATTCGGGCAGCAGCGTAGACATCAGCGGATTGACTGTAGAAAGCATAGACGCAGATGGCTTAAGGATAAACAGCGGGGCAAGCATAGTGGATATAGACGACGTGGCGTTTGTAACACAGGTAGCTCCGACCGGTGGCGCGGCCCTAAACCTGCAGGTAACAGTCGGGTATGCCACGCCGCAGTCATTTACTTTTTCGGATATGAGTTTTGATGGGACATACAAAGGTACAGCACCAGGGCCATCTGCTACAATAGGCAATGTGGTAGTAGCTAATAATAGTGTCAATGTGGTAATCACCATGTCCAACGCAGAAGATGTGTTACCGGGTAAGGAGGATTGGGATTGGGACAGTGGTAATGTGGTGGTGAATTGGATACAATTAAATACCTGGGTGGGCAATACCTCGAATTGGGATTTAGGGATAAACTGGACGAACGGGATACCTGATGGGACAAAGGATGTATTGATACCAACAGCGCCATTAGGGGGCAATTTCCCGACCCTGGATACGACCGGCAGTTGTATTGGGTTGAAGATAGAGAACGGGGCGAGCATCACCTTAAGCAACACCTATAATTTAGAGGTCAAGGGCGATATTTCAATAGAAGGAACCGGGGCATTCACCGCATTAAACGGCAAGGTGATCCTAAACGGGGCCGGCAGCCAGACCATTGATTTGGGAACGGCAATAGGCAATAAACTCTATAATCTGGAGATAAACAAGACCTCTGGGACAGTCACGGTCTTAAGGAATTTGACCATAGACAATAATCTGTTCCTGACCGGCACATTAAGCAGTGGTAACAAGACCGTGACCATAAATGGGGCTACGACCAACAACGGGACTATCCAGGTATCAGGAGGAATATTGGACCTGAACGGGAACGTAACCGGAGGCATATTAGACGGCGGAACCGGGACCATCAGGTTTGCCGGCACAACCTTTGCGCCGACGACGTTCGCTGCGTCATCGTCAACCGCCATATTTGACAATAAGTCAGCGGACCAGAACATACCGGCAATAACTTATAATAATCTGGAGATAGACAAATACTCTGGCGTAACGAGTTATACCGCCAATGCAGCGAATAGCGGGATAAATATCCTGGGCAGATTTAAAGTGACGACAGGGATATTCAAGGCAGACCCGGCGAGTAGCGGATGGAGCCATAGTATAGCCGGTAATTGCGAATTTGGGATGGCGAATGGCGAATTCAAGGCCGGGCAGGGTACGATAACCTTAACCGGAGTATCGCAGGTAATCACGCCGAATAATAATTTCTATAGATTGGTCGTAACCGGTTCAGCGCAGATATCATCGGGATATAATCTGAAATCAGATAATAACCTTACAGTAAAGAGCGGCGGGACGCTGGCTTTAAATAGCAATACCGGGCATACAATAGGGGGAAGTGTAAGTATAGAGAATACCGGCAGATTGGACCTGGGTACAGGCACATTGGTCATAACCGGCGGGATTAACAACAGCGGCGCGGTGGATATGGACCAGGTGTCAATCTTAAGCTGCAATGCTTTTACGAATACTGCCACCGGCGTCCTGGATTGCGGTGCGAATACGGCCAGCCAGATAACCGTCTCGGGCAACTGGACTGACTCCGGCACGGTCAATCCGGGGAATTCTACAGTGAATCTGACAGGTAATTCCAATACCATCACCACCGGTTCGTCCACCGATTTCTATCACCTTAATATTAATGGTAGTTACACGGCCTATAATGGACTGGACATAGCCGGCAACATAAATATCAATACGGGGATTGGTTTTAATGCCGGTAGCTTCACCCATCGCGTTGCAGGTAACTGGAACGACTCTTCGGGCGTCTTTACCGGCGGTACCTCGACGGTTATTCTGGTTGGCACCACCCAGTCAATCAATACTGATGTCGGTACAGGCAATAACCGGTTCTACAACCTGACTATCGGCGACGGTATTGCCACTCCATCGGTTTCTGTTGTAGCAGGCAAAGACCTTGAGGTTTCAAATAATCTGGTTATCCGCAGCGGGCAACTGACCCTGAACTCAAATACTGTTCATACAGTCGGCGCATCACTTAGCGTTACCGCCACCTTGAATACCTCCACCGGTAAGATTACCATCAGCGGTCCGATCACCAACAGCGGCGTGATAGACCTGAGTTCGTCCAACTCAATTGTCCAAGGCCTTAGGTCAAATGGTTTGATCAATACCGGCACGCTTAATTTCGGTGTCTCAGGCGCCGGGATGATAGAATGCGACGGCAACTGGTCTGATACCGGCAGCTTTACCTTAGGCAATTCTACGATAAAGATTATGGGCGCAGGCAGGACCATCAAGGCAAACCGCTCAACCGGTGATTTCTATAACCTGACCGTTGTCGGTAGCGCCTCGATTGACAGCAGTTCGGCTAACGGACTGGACATTGACGGCGCGTTGAAGATAAATACCAACGGTTCGTTGGACTTGGGCGCCGGATTTGTCAATGATATCGCCTCTATCTTTGAGGTCGGCGATGCCTCTACGGCCGGCGCTTTTAATATTAACAATTCTAAACTCACGCTTAACGGTAATCTGACGGTTTATCCGAATTCCACGCTCCAAGTCAGCGGCTCCAATGCCGCGGCCCAGGTCGGTGAATTGAGGATGGCCAATAACACCACGGTCTACATCCAGGGATTCTTCCAGTCCAATCCGTCCGGCAGTTTCACCTACAAGCCCAAGGTTACCCGCGCGGCTACCGGCGCCAGATATGATTTTATCGTGCAGTCCGGCGGCGGGATTGACCTGAACGGTCTTATATTTGAATACGCCAAGAAGGGCGGCCTGACCGTCCAGCCCACGGCTTCTGCAACCAACATGGATATTGACGATGTTGCTTTCCAGTATGTTGAGGAAGACCCGGCCGGCACCGGCCAGGGCAATGGCGCCCGGCATATATACATTGGATTCGCGTCAGGAACCGTGGCGCTCAACTTTGATAACTGCACGTTTGACACCTCGTTCGGCGCAACCACCGGCAACAATATCGTGGCCGTCAATACCTCCGATTCTACAACAATCAATTTCACCAACTGGTCCGGCGCCGGAGCCGGTGATTCCTACGAGTGGCAGGGCACCAATACCAACATTATCTGGATTGGCGATGTCCTCTGGCTGGGCGGCGCATCAGGCGCGGAAACTAACTGGAATAGTGGCGCCAACTGGTCAACGGGCAGCAAGCCGGGCGAAGGCAGCAACGTGGTCATCCAGGACCGGGCCTATGATCCCGGTTTCAATGAAGCGGTAACCGTGGCATCTTTGGTCATCCAGGACAACGGTGTGCTCAATATGGGCGGCGCCTACCAACTAACCGTCAACGGCAATATCACCATAAACAGCGGTGCCATCGGCGGCCGGATAAATATTACCAATGCCGGCGCGGTCTTACGAGCCAAATCAGATCTGCTGGACAACACCTCGACCGGCGGCATCAACCAAACCGCAGGTAAAATCATCCTGACCGGCAGTAATAACGTCTTCTATGCCCGGACCGTCAAGACGCTGGAAATTGGGGATGGCACTTCGGCCATCACCATTACCGTGCCGGCTGGCAAAACCTCAGCTATTGCCTCCAACGGCACCCTGACTGTAAAACCACAGGCCACCCTGATTCTGAATAATGCTACGTTCAATATGGCTAATGGCTCGACTCTTAATGTCAACGCCAACAGCACTTTTAAGGCATCTAATTCCTCTAATCTGGCTACGCCGGCGCCAGGCACAGACCGGTTCTATTTTCTTGCCTCTGGTAATATTGACCTTGATGGTGTGACCATACGCAGTATGATGACCAACGGGCTGGACATCCAGCCGGGCGCTGCTATCCAGAATCTGAAGAACATCGCTTTCTATAATCATCCTGGCGTAGCTTCAGGCCGCTTTATCACTATTCCCCTGAATGATCTGGATACTGATTTCCCGGGCTGTTACTTTGATACCATTATCACCGGCTACAATGTCTCGGCCAGCGGCTCGGCATCCGTGCTCAGGTTTGAGAATTATAATGCCGGTCCGGGCGCCGGCGACATCAGGGATTATGACGACGATGCGGATGATGACGGCGTGCCGGACAGCGGCGGCGCCTTGGTTAACTGGTCGGAAAGGTCGGTTTTTGAGACCGCCTCAACCGGCGGCACCCAGGGATTCCCGGTTGTGGCCTATGACCTGAATACCTATGCCTACTACGGCACCTATGTGGTTTCCCGGGACATTGCCGGCACCACCGACCGCCTGGCCGTGCTTAACGGCAACGGCTTCCAACAATATGCCTACGACGTCAGCCAGTCCTACGGCGACATTATCTTATTCCCGTGGTATTATACCGAAGGAACGGCGCACACGGTCTATTTTGGTACGAGTGGCGGCTACCTCTTCCGCCTACTTGACACGGGCGCTGCCTTAAATCTGAGCACCGGCTGGCCGGTTAGGGTCTGCGATGAGATAACCTCAGCCGTAGTTCCGGACGGTACTAATATCTATTTCGGCGGAATAACCGGCGGTACGCCTAAAATTTACGGGGTTGAAATAACCACCCGTGCGGTTCCGTTAAGCGCCACGGTAACCTCGCCCATTAGGGCCACGCCGTCTTGGGACAAGAATACGGAAGGATTGACTTACCTCTTCGCCGGTTCTGATAATCCCACCCCGGTATTATACCGGGTGAATGTTACCGCCCATGCCATTGATAAACAGAATATGAGCCCGTTTGGCAGTGTCCGCGCCCCGACTGCTTACTGGCCCTGGACACAGGGGATCTATGTGGGTGATTATTCGGGCCGGATGCACGGAGTAAACGCCTGGTCGACTGAATTTACTAATTTGTCCGGGTTCTCTTTTGATTCCGGAGCCTTTTCTATTACCACCATGGCGTCCGTTGAATATTTTTCCGGGAATGGCGAAACCAAACTGCTCTATGCGGATATGGGCGGTAATTTGCATATTCTCGGAATTACCGGCACGGCGGTTGCCTATAATCCGGGCAGTGGTGCCTATCCGATTCAGCTGGGCGGGGGCGTGGCTATAGAATCATCCCCGCTGCCGGATAATACCGGCCTGATTTACCTGGGTAATAATAACGGCAAGGTGTTTATTGTTAACGAGTCCGCAAAGGCCGTAATAAAAACCTATTCATTCGGTGCTGGCGTAAAAATCGGCGATATCAGCTACGACGGAGAGAACAGCCGGTATCTGATACCGACCAGCACCGGCCGGATTTACTATTTACAATAATATGAGACTAATAACGATTATTCTTGTTCTTTGCGTCTCGGCGGTGAATCTTATTCACGCCGATGATTGGACCTCGCTGGGCAACGACGCCACTCGCGCCAGAAGCACCGAGGAAAAACTCTCCGACACCTTTATTCCGGACTGGCAACATACGGTTACTGACAGCATAACTTCGTCTCCGGCAGTCGCAGACGGATGCGTGGTCTTTGCCTGCCGTGATGGCGCAGTCCGGGCGCTGAAGGAAACCGACGGCTCCCTGCTCTGGACCTCGGCTATCAGCGGCGATATCATCGCCTCGCCGGCCATTTATCAGGGCCGGATCTATATTCCGTCGGACAACAAGGTGCATTGTCTGCGGCTTCTTGATGGCGTTCCGCTCTGGAACTATCAGACCACCAGCACCGACATTTCCTCACCGCTGGTCCTGAATAACCGGATTTATCTGGGTTTAGGTTTCCCCAACCAGAAGGTCATTGCCATTGATATTACAGCGACGGCCACGCCGGCCTGGCAGGCGCCGACCGAACAGATTGTCTATTCGTCTCCGGCTATATCAGGCGCAACATTAATCATCGGCTGTGACAGCGGCCGGTATTACGCCCTGAACACGAATACCGGCTCGGAAACCTGGTCATATCCGACCGGCGGGGCAGTCCTGCTCTCATCGCCGCTCATCAGCAACACCAGTGTCTATCTCCTGCCCGGCGGCAATGACCTTAATTTCTACTCAATAGACATTGACGACGCTAATTGGCCTGTATCAAATTACCAGATTGCCCTGGCTGACCCGGCATCAGGAACGATTGTCGGTGATATTATCGCTACCAAACTGGCCACCTCATCGCCCATAAAGGCAGGGGACTATGTCGGATTCACGGTTCGGTTTGATTACTCGGTGGATACTGATTCCGACACCATTGCCGACCAGTATGTGCTCAACGAATACGCCTTTGCCATTGACCCGGTTACGCCGACTGCCTCAGTTAAATGGCAGGTGGCGTTAGGCACCCTCATTACCGCCAACCAGAACAACATCCCGCCTTATGGCCTGTGTCCGACCCCGCTGGCTATGCAGAACCAGTCCGGACAGACCGTGCTGGCAGTTGCCTCATCGCTCTCATCCGAGTTGCGGGTCCTCGGCGCAAGCAACGGCGCCATACTCTGGAATTATACCCTGGATTCAGCCACCCAGTCATCGCCCGTTGCCGCCAACGGCCGGCTGCTTGTCGCCACTAAGAACGGCTCGCTCTACGCTTTCCAGTCAACAAACAGCAGCCCGCAGCCGGTATCAAGCGGCTTCTCACCGGCTACCGGAACCACCATCACCGTCGGCACCGCTACCTTTACGCCCACGCTTACCTGGTCTTCGGCCACTGACACCAATGACGCGTCCGTGACACTGCAATATCAGGTCAGAATTGATGATGATGGTGAGGTCATAGAAAGTTACGACTCCATAACCACCACCTCAGCCGGGATTACCTCTATCACCTTTGCGCCGATTCCGATAACCAGCACACTCCAACTGACCTATTCCATCCGGACCATAGACCCGTCCAACGCATATTCTGCCTGGTCTGACCGGCAGACCTATTCTGTATTCCTTGATACCACTGCGCCTGATGCGCCGGGCAACCTGATGGCCACGCCCAGCAACGGTTATGTCAATCTGTTTTGGACTGCCTCGCCCAGCACGGATACGGCCGGATATCTGGTGGCCTACGGGGAAATATCCGGCACATTCGGCTCCTATCTGGCTATCGGTAATGTGACCAATTATCAGGTCACCGGCCTGACCAACGGAATCACATATGTCTTCAGTGTCGTGGCTGAGGATATGGTCGGCCTGCAGAGCAGTCCGGTTGAGGCAACCGCCGCGCCGGACTATCATATCTTCCTGAACGGCGCGCCGTATGAGACGCTATCAGATGCCGTCAGCATTGCCCAGTCTGGCGACACGATTACCTTGAGTCCGATAACCTTTGTTGTTCCGGGAACTTTATATCTCAAGCCGGGCGTCAGCATCTCTGGTTATGCCCCGCACCTGACCATACTGCAAGGCCCGAGTATGGCCACCCTGTTTGAGTTGACTGGTCCCACGGTCGTTACCAAGGGCGTGATTTCTAATCTTACCCTGACCGGCGCCGGCATCGGTATTGACGCCTCATCCTACGGCCTGGAGGTCAGGAACGTCATCCTCCGGCAGATGGGCACCGGAATCTTCGGCAACGATACATCCGACCTCATTATCGTCAACAATACCTTTATTTCTCATACCGACGCGGCCATAAATGTGGCCGGCCAGACCGCGATTCGCAACAATATCATCGTCCGCAATGCCATCGGCATCTGGTGGTCCGGCATTGAGGCCGACCTGCCCAAGTTATCCATTACCTACAACGACGTCTATGGCAATGCCACGGACTATCTTGATTGCACGATCGGGAATGGAAACATCTCGGAGAATGTGGCATTCAGGAACGAGGCAGCTAATGATTACCGCGAGGTGGTTGGTTCCAAAACAGTGGATACGGGAAGTCCGTCCGACACGTATGCATTGGAGCCGTCACCCAATGGCGGCCGGATTAATATGGGCGCATTCGGCAATACGCCTTATGCCACGATTTCCCAGAGTGCCGGAAGTAGCGCTGCATACAAGGGAATGAACAATGGCTGTTTCATTGCCACGGCCGTCTATGGCAGTTATAACCATCCCAATGTCATGGTCCTGCGCAACTTCCGGGACAGGCATCTGATTACTAATGCCCCGGGCCGGCGCTTTGTTAGTTTATATTATAAGGTCAGTCCGCCGATCGCGGAGTATCTGAAACAATCCCCTGTTAAGGCGGGTGTTGTACGTCTGGCCCTGACACCGGTGGTGTATGCCATGAAATATCATTTTACAGTATTAGGGTTTTTCATCTTGTTAGCAGGAGTATTATACTTCACCACAAAGGTCACAAAGAATAAAATCCCCTCTATCAAGAGGGGATTTAGGGGTGTGTAATGAATTATGCCTTGGCGCGTAATATTATTATCTACGATGAATTAAGTAGAATCCTCCCCGCCTTTCATTCTGCCGGCATTAAAACCATCCTCCTGGCCGGCGCGGCCCTGGGCGCCACGGTCTATGACAATATCGGCCAGCGCCAGATGGGCGATATTGACCTGTTAATCCGGCATCGGGATACGCAGAGGATAGGGGAGTTATTGGGTGATTTAGGGTATGTATTGGACACGGCCCGTTCTGATGAGGCGCATTATTCCAAGACCATTGGAGAATTCACCCTGCACATTGACTGTCATACTGACCTTAGGCACTATCTGGACGATAAGGCATTGGCCGGCGTTTGGGCCCGCGCCGTAAAGTCCCCTCTATTAAGAGGGGATTTAGGGGTGTGTAATTCCTTTGTATTATCTCCGGAGGACACCCTCATCTACACCGCCGTGGATTCTGCCGTCTATCACGGACGCATCACCCCGACCGTCCTTAAGGATATTGAACTGATTATAAAACATTACTCTATTTCTTCTGAACTCCCCCTTAGTAAAGGGGGACAGGGGGTTGTGCGGGTAGGGGTGAGTGGGCTTGACTGGCATCTGGTCATCCAACTCCTCAAATCCTACCGCCTGGAAACGCCTTTACACATCCTCTTTGACCGCTGTCGGAAAGAGGGCGTTCCTATCCCTGATGAAGTGATGCATTCTCTCCATCCCCGTAAGCGTTCCTTGGAATATTATCTTTATACAATATTACTGGGCATGTCTAAATCCCCCCATCCCCCTTTTGCAAAGGGGGAGCGAGGGGGATTAGAAGATAAGGGTGTGTTAAGCGACGACCTTTCTCGAATCCTCCGCTTCCTCACCCGTCCGGCTGCCCGCTGGGAGGTATTCCTGAACTCCTTCTTCCCGTCTTTACGTTTTGTAAAGCAGAGCTATGACCTGAATGACGAAATCCCCTCTAATAAGAGGGGCAGGGGTGTGTTACTGACAATACTTTATCCGTTAAGATTTCTTTCGCTTATTTGGAGAATGAATAAAGCCATGTATCAATTTACACTGAGGATGTTATAGATTAAAACAGGAGAATTCCATATGAAATGCCCTTCCTGCGGTTCTGACAATGGTGATATGTCGAAGTCATGCAATCTCTGCGGCAAGATATTAAAGGAAACGCCAAGCCCAGACGTTCAGCAGGGGCCTGAGCCCGGCGGACAGGACGACAAACTGGCCCAACTGAGACGGGAGTACGAGGCCAGAACCGAGGAACAGGCGCGCCAGGCAAAAGAACGCCGTCGCTATAAGATGAGAGACCACGGGATTACCGGCATCATCACATTTTTTATATTAAATACGCTGGCCGGGTTGCCTGGCAGTTTGCTCCCATGGAATTTAGTACTGAATGCGGTCTTAAGCGCCATCTTCGGTTTCCCGGTCGGCTATCTGATAAGCCGCTGGGGCGGCGGCATTGGCAGGGGTGTTCTTATTTCCTGGGGATTCTTTGCCCTGTTATTGCTGGTCGTATCGGCGCCGTCAGTTTTGAGCGGCAATCTTACCTTGAATGTATTCGGCCTGTGGATTGGAATCACGTTGCTTAAGGGCCTGATTATGGGCATCATACCAGGGGCAATTATCGGGTACCACGTGATGCTTTCTGAGGGCGGGTGAAGAGGCAATGTGTCAATTAACGCTGAGGATGTAATAATTTGCACAACAGGATTAAACGGTTTAAACTGATTAAGATAGGAGTAGATATGAACTCAGAGAGACCGCGTCCAGCGAAAACCACCGCTATTGTTCTTCTGGTGCTGGCTGGTTTGATGTTCGCCGGCCTCGGTTGCACCGGCATAAAACAGTCGGAAATGGATGCCAAGAACAGGGAAATAAAGACCCTGAATGAGCAACTGGCCGAGGCGTCCAGGAATGAGGCCTTCTTAGTAAATTCAATCAAGGCGCAGAGCATCGAAATAGAGAAGAGAGGCGAAAACATTAGGGAATTGCGAATAGAGATGAGAAAACTGCTGGTCAAGATGATTGGCCTTCCCGAAGCGGATATGCCTTATGTGGATGAGTACTTTACGAAGATGTTAGATTTGACAAAGGGCTCGGAACTTAAACCTAATCCAGGTCAAACTATTGAGGATATATCGTTTGCACTTCGGGTTAGCCCTGATAACAGTCCTATTTCGCCCACCGCCATCTTCAAGTCAGGCGACCGGCGCATCTATGCCTGCTTTAAGAATCAGGGCGTGCTTGAGGGGCTGGCTAAAGTGATTACCCGATGGATGAATAAAACAACTAATGAGGTTATCGGATTAGATACCAAGGCCCTAAATCCCGGTGTTTCCGATAACTTCATCTGGCGTGAGAAGAAGGACGGCTGGCCAGCCGGGGAATATCTGGTGGAACTCTTCAGCACCGATATATTAACCCGCATTGCCCAGGGCGCGTTTATGGTTCTGCCGGAGCACAAGAAAGAAAAGCCTAAGGAAGATACGCCCGATAAATCCAGAGAACCGGATAGTCCAAAGTAGTGTGATAGAATTCTAACCTATGTCAGCTAACGCCATCAAGTGGATATGTCTTGGGCTAATCGGAATAGCATTATGCCTGCTGCTTGTCTTCTATATCCTCGGAAGCTGGCATTTTCAATCGCCTAAAGATACGCCGGCACTAACAGGCACATCAGTTCCTGATGTTCCTATAAGCAATAGCCCGGCTGCCCAAATAGTGTATTCCTTTGGGCTGGAGCCGTTATCCGACGATGAATACCAGGCCATACCTGAGGCCGTGGTTCCATCTGATGCGCCGAGGTTGCTACCTGCTGTTTGGTCATTGGCCCATAAGATGCCTCCAGCCGGAGCGCAGGGGCACCAGGGTTCCTGCACTGCCTGGGCCGTGGCCTATGCCTTAAAGAGTTATCAGGAGGAGGTGGAACGGAACTGGGGGCTGGACCACCCCGGACACCTGTTCAGCCCGGCTTATGTTTATAACCAGCTGAACCGTGGCCGTGATAGGGGAATATCCATAAAAGGGGCCCTGAATTTATTGTCCGCACAAGGATGCGCTACTTTAGCGGCTATGCCTTATAATTCCTACGACTCGTCAACTAAGCCATCTGACCGGGCTAAGGATGAAGCCAGGAGTTATAAGATTGCCTCTTGGGCGCGGATTAATAAGAATCAGGATACCATTAAGCAGTTCCTGGTAAGCGGATATCCCCTGATTATTGGCATAATGACCGGCAGTAACCTGGGTCAGGAAAACCTGATTAAGGCAAATTATATCTATCGGAGCTTGGGGGAAGAAAAGTGGGATTGGCACGCCGCTATACTGGTCGGTTACAACGATGAAAAATCCGCCTACCGGTTCCTGAATTCCTGGGGCACGGACTGGGGTGAGAATGGCTATGCCTGGATTGATTATGACTTCTTCCCCAAGGTCTGCCGCGAGATATTTTACTGCCGTGATGCCGGAGAAGAGCCGGTCAGGGAGACCCGGGAACCCGGCAAGGTCTCTATTAGAATATCGCCGCCTAATGCGCCGTCTAATCTTAGGGCCGAGTATTTTGGTTTAGACCGGGTTTATCTGACCTGGAATGATAATTCAGACAATGAGGCGGGCTTTATAATCGAACAGCGCACTGAACAATCCAGCTTTAGGCCGTTTGGTTTAGTTGCCGCCAATGTAACTACCTACCTGAAGCCAAACCTCGCCGTTTCCACCACTTATTATTACCGTATCCGGGCCGATAATGTCGGTGGTTATAGTGACTATTCCAACGAGGTATCAATCACGACTAAAGATATATCCCAAAGGATTATCGTGGTTCGGAACGACATATGCGATGGGAGTAAAAGGTTCGATGGTAATTATGACCGGATAGAAGACGTTCTGAAGCGATGGCGTTTTCCCCATACCGTGGTGGGCAAGTCAGAGTTTGACAAGGATTCTTATCTGCTGGATGACAAGATAATGGTTATCTTCAATTGTAACCGCCATGGGAATCATTGCTGTAATCCTAATCATACTATCATCTCTAAAGAAGACGGAACGGCGCTTAAATGCCAGGGTGCTGGAGATTGTCTGAGGCACAATACTAAACTTAGCGATAAAAGCATTGAAAAGATACGCCAATTTGTAGGAAACGGTGGCTGCCTTTTTACTGAGGATCGACAATTTGATGAAATAATCAGTAGGACATTTAAGAATTTGCTGACTTATACAGGGGTGTATATCGACAATAGCCTGAAATGGGAGGAGGAAACGGTTAAGGTACTTCCGGTTATAACCAATTCGTCTTACGTACTGTTAGATGGTATATTTGACGGGAGTCAGACTGAAGAGTCTGACATTACCATAAAAATCCATAATTATAGTACTGATATAAAAATATTGGACAAGGATACTGTTACGGTTTTGTTGATGAGTCCGGATGTGTCGGGTGATGATAATGATGCTGATGGCATTGTGGCCGTAACATTTAAATATTACTCCAGTCCGGAGAAATACGGCCGGGTAGTGCATCTGATGGGGCATCTAACCGGACAGGGGCTACAGAATACCGACCTGGCATTGGTGAAATTGCTGGTCAATTTACTCAGGGATTATAATGCCCGGGGCGGGAAATAGGAGTCGATTATTCCGGGGACGCCTGGCCTAATTATTTGTTAGAGCGCATTGAATTCCTCAGCGGTTATGCCGGCTTGTTTGATTAGCTTCCTCAAAATACCCGGTCCCAATTCATGGTGTTGCGGGATGGATAGGGTGTAAAAATAACCGGCTCTGGTCAGCATCAGATGTGAACCTTTTTGCCGGGCGATTGTCCAGCCGATGCGTTGGAACTTCTTGACGGCCTCGGCTCCGGAACAGGTTTTTATCTTCTCGGACATTTATAGATTAACCGCAATGGCCTTTTTATGGTTAAACCGGGCCTTTTCCTCCATTACCTCCAGCCAGCCCGCGACGGCTTCCCTGATATTCTTTATGGCATCCTGTTTGGTTTTGCCTTGGGACAGACAGCCAGGTAACGCCGGCACCTCAGCCACAAAATATCCTTTTTCGTCCTGTTCAATCTTGACATACAATTTCATAATTGAATCTCCTACTATCTATATGATATTATATCTATAATGATGTAAGGAGTCAAGTAAAATCTGTAGCCCACCCCGCCCCGAATGCTTTCGGAGCGGGGTATCTACTCACCGGGTCTGTCCCTACGCATTCCGTCCGATTACCACATGCAGCAGGAACATGTTCATGTCCATCTCCCAGCCGCAGAAGCTCTTGCCGTCCGTCAGGGTGGGCGCGAATTCCGCGCACAGGGCCGGGTCGCGCATATGGTTGAGCAACATAGCATTGATGGCATTCTCCGCGTCCATAATGCCTTGGCCGTATTCGGACTTAATCACCGCCATGCCGCCCTGGACCAGCCGTTGCTGGAGCGCGGCCTTTAATGCCGAGCGCTCCCGGGTAGTCACGATGCAATAGGGCGCGCCGTCCACTGTCCAGGACGGGGCTATCCAGCCCACCGCGCTCTTTTCCCCGGCCAGGAAATGCACCGCCACCGGCACCACCGAACGGGCCTTCTTGCTTCCGGTCAGCCGATAGACCGTATTAGACGCCTCCTTTATCCAGTCCTCGACCGAGGAATCAATCTTCTCCTTGTAGAGTTTGGCGTTGTCCGCGTACTGCTTGTTCAGGTTCTTGAGCCATTTTTTGTATTTGGTGACCATATTCTGGCCCTGGGCATTGATGATTTCCTGGGCCGTCTTGCCGTGCTTGGAGATAAAGGCCGGGTTAATCATCTCCTTATATGCCCGGTTGGCCGGAATGGCCATCATAGATATGAACCGCTCGTCAAACCCGACCTTCTTAATCAGGCGCTGATAGGCGTAGATGGCCGCGTTCTTGGTGTTCTCCTGGTAGCGCTTGGACATATCCTCAGGCACCGTCCAGCGCTCCGGCACATAGAGAAACATCTCTAACTCTTTTATGAACTCCATATTTCTCACCCCCCTTCGTGGAAGGGGTTACACGGGGTTACAGGATGTTACAAGCGGTTGCAGTAACCTCTTGTAACTTATCGTAACTTCTTGTAACCTTATGTAACCATCATTCGTTCCCACAGATAATATACCCATCTCTTACCGGAAAACAAGTGGAATCTGAAAAATATCCGTAAATATTTTGCATCCCGATTATTAAACTAGAGTAGGGCTGGTAGATACCTATCCCGTATATGGCGGTTCGGATGATATGGCCTGGCCGGCCTTATTATATCGCACGCCCTGCCGCACCATCAGGGACGGTGTATGCTAAGGTTAGGGATATGGTTCCCTACATTGCTGATGGCGGTATCATATGGTCTGGCATGCGCTACCTGACCACCCAATAGCCCATCGCATATCTTCTGGGCCGGCTTTGCTTACCTTATCCTATTAGGTAGTGTATGATATGGTATTGGTATCCATACCGTATGGACTGATATGCCATAGCATACATAAGTGCGTATTCTACCGCAAGGTATAAGCTACCTAACCGTATAATATGACGTAGGTTATGGTAAGAACTGATATACCCTACAGTATAAACCGTCATTCCTTACGGTCAGGTATGTGGGTAGGGGGGGTGGGGGAGGGGGTAGGGTACGGTAGGGTACGGCGTGTGATAGATAGGTATCTGGGTGTAGGTGGTTGAGAGTCAATCTGAGATATTATAGGTCATTATTATCATGTCTTTTCGCGGCCAGTCGGTATGTAATCCAGGCCGCCCCGGAGGGCAGTCCAAGCACCACTGCCAGGAAGAGTAGCCGGTCCAGCCAGACCGAGACATAGGGGATAATCCTGCCGTGGCCCAGGACAAAGGTGATACCGAGGTATAATGCCGGCAGGAGCACGGCAATAAATACCGCGGCGCAGATAAGAATGCCTTTTACCTTTGGATTACTCATATTTAACTATGGTTGATAATAATGACCAGATAAATAAATGAGGCGATGTTGAGCAGGGACAGAACGCCGGGGAATAGTATCCGGCCGGAGTGTCTTGTAGATAATGTGAGCATGACATTAAAGAGCGCCAACAGGGTTGCAACAGCCGAGGATGCGATTCCAGCCAGCATCAAGCCACCCAGTCCGATGACAAATAAATGGCCTATCAATGGCGGGAAATTACCGTTGCCCCAGCCGCTCATCTGCCACTTGCCGATAATCACGACTATCACGCACAATACGGTAACCAGACAGAAGAAGACACCTGTCCAGTTTACAATCCTGATGTGTGTCCGTTGCGATATCATATTCGTATTACCCACCCATCAGCAGTCCGAGGGCCATTATCCCGACCATACCGATAAGGATTATCAGATTGAAGATGAGGCCGAGGATAGCCAAGACCTTCTTTCTATCCCGGGCCAGAAGGCCGACTATGCCAAAGGCCAGGCCGGCCAGATTAAGGACAAATCCGCCAATCATGATTAATCCCAGGATGACGGCGCTGGCGGATTTGTCGTCTATGCCTCCCGGCGTGCTGACTTCCATGATACCGGCAGCCGCCAGAAGAAGAAAGTCTGCCACGCCCATTACCAGGGATATGATAAATGAGGCAATCCCGAATCCGGAGTGTCTCAGCGGTCTGGTTTCTTCAGTCATAAATCCTCCTATCTGCAACCACCTCAAGTGGCGCGAGCTCCTCTAACCGGGTTTAGCGGCGGAAACCGCATAATACATCGATGCCGAGGCTAAGCTGATCCAGAAAAAGGTCGGGATAACACCAACACACAGGCAAATAATTCCGCCGATAATAATCGGGATTGACAATAGCCCGATCAGGAATATCTTTAAGGTATAGCCGCGGGTCATAATCCAGCTCTGCGCAATGGCGTCACCCGCGTCTGCCTTGCCTTCCATCACCAGATAGGGCACAAAGGCCAGCTTGCAGGCGAAGATGATGCCGGGCACAATCAACATGATAAATCCGGTCGTGATTATAATTGTGGTCAACAGAGAGGCCAAGAGCACATTGCCGTAGTTCTTAAATCCGGCAAAAAGGTCTTCCACCTGTATTTGCTCGCCCCGGGCGGCTTTGAGATTGACCAGCATCGTGCCGTATGATAACGGCCAGCCGACCATAATGCCATAGATATAACCCAGGCAAAAAGGCATGAAGTTTGGGGTAGTCAGGAGGAAGAGGATGAAATTCACCAAAAGGAGCATGAGAAATGTTTTCCATAAACGTCTCCAGGCATGACCGTAACAGGCAAAGACCTTAGCCTGAGGGGGAGGTACTAACAGATTTATTTCGTCAGCCATAAGTCCTCCTTTGGTTTTCCAGTACTTTCCGCTATACGCTTCACTCTCTACGCTTACCTACATCTGCTTAGCTTTCTCCACCGCTTCATCAATATTGCCGACCATATAGAACGCCTGCTCGGGCAGTTTATCATGCTTGCCGGACAGGATTTCCTGGAAACTCCTGATGGTATCCTTCAAAGGCACATACTTACCGGCGGTGCCGGTAAACTGCTCGGCCACGTGGAACGGCTGGGACAGGAAGCGCTGGATTCTGCGCGCCCGGGCCACCACGGCCTTGTCTTCGTCCGAGAGTTCTTCCATGCCCAATATGGCAATGATGTCCTGCAGGTCTTTATAGCGCTGGAGGATTTTCTGGACCTCGCGGGCCACGCCATAGTGTTCCTTGCCGATAATATTTTCATCCAATATGCGCGAGCTGGAGTCGAGCGGGTCAACCGCCGGATAGATGCCTAATTCCGCAATCTGTCGGGAGAGCACGGTCGTGGCGTCAAGATGGGCGAATGTGGTAGCCGGGGCCGGGTCGGTCAGGTCATCGGCCGGCACATAGATGGCCTGAATCGAGGTAATCGAGCCGCGCTTGGTTGATGTAATGCGTTCCTGCAACTCGGCCATCTCGCTGGCCAGGGTGGGCTGGTATCCGACTGCCGAGGGCATCCTGCCCAGCAGGGCCGAGACCTCAGAGCCGGCCTGGGTGAACCTGAATATGTTATCAACAAACAAGAGCACGTCCTGGCCTTCCTGGTCGCGGAAGTATTCAGCCATGGTCAGGGCGGTTAAGGCCACGCGCAGGCGCGCGCCGGGCGGTTCGTTCATCTGGCCGAAGACCATGACGGTCTTGGCCAATACGCCGGAACGTTGCATCTCCAGCCAGAGGTCGTTGCCTTCGCGGGTGCGTTCGCCCACGCCGCCGAATACCGAAAAGCCGCCGTGTTCGGTGGCGATATTCCGGATGAGTTCCATAATCACCACGGTCTTGCCGACGCCGGCGCCGCCGAATAAGCCGACCTTGCCGCCTTTGGAATACGGCGCCAGTAAATCGATGACCTTCAGTCCGGTCTCGAATATCTGTGTAGTGGTGGCTTGTTCGGATAATGCCGGGCTGTGGCGGTGAATCGGGTAGTAGTCCTTGGTTTTAATCTCGCCGATGGTGTCGATGGGCTCGCCCAGCAGGTTGAGCAACCTGCCCAGGGTGGGCCGGCCGACCGGGACAGTGATGACCGCGCCAGTATCAACTACCGGCATGCCTCTGATGACGCCGTCGGTCGAGGCCAGGGCAATAGTCCGGACCGTATTGTTGCCCAGATGTTGGGCTGTCTCCAGCACCAGATTCAGGGGCGGGGTTTGGCTGGTCAGTTTCAGGGCATTGTAGATGGCCGGCAGTTTTCCCTCCGGGAATGCCACGTCTACGACCGGTCCAATAACTTGTAGAACCTTTCCTTGATTGTCATTCATAGTAATAATTCCTTTCACTACAGAAATATAAGGTCTTTGGATAAACACGAATCGCACGAATAGAACGAATCACACGAATTCCTATTGTTTTATTCGTGATATTCGCCGTATTCGTCTTATTCACTTCGTGGTCACGCTTCGCTTAGTGCGTGTTCTCTTTTAAGGGCATATTAAATTTCTCCGCTATACGCTCCACGTCCCCGCTACTTCATCCCCTCCGCGCCGCCGACAATATCCAGCAGTTCACGGGTGATATTGGCCTGGCGGGCTTTGTTAAATGTCAGGGTTAATTCATCTATTACTTCGGAGGCGTTCTTGGAGGCGTTGCGCATGGCTATCATCCGGGCTGAGTGCTCGCTGGAATACGCCTCGAGCAGCATCCGGTAAAACACCACCTCCAGATAGCGCGGGATAATCAGGTTTAATAATTCAGTTGGTTCGGGCTCGAAGAGATAGTCTTCCGTTGAGCGTGGAGCGTTGAGCGTGGAGCGTGGAGGGTTATCTGTCTCTGTAACAAACGGCAGGAATCTCTGGACCTTGGGCCGGTTAATCATCGGATTGACAAACTCGCTATAGACCAGCCAGACCTCGCTCAATAAGCCGTTTTCGTAGTCATTTATTATCGGCGTGATTATCTCCTTGGCCAGCCCGATATTTATGTCGCCCGGGGCCTTAATGTCCCGCATTTTAATATCCCGTTTCCGGGCAAAGTCCTGAATCTTCTTGCCGATTGGCACGATTTCTATTGTTTTGGTTGTTTCTATCGAAGTAATAAAGTTAGCCAGCGCCTTGGTCATATTGGCATTATAGCCGCCGCACAGACCCTTGCTGGACGAGACTGCGATAACGCACATCTTGCCTTTTTTGGCTGTGACTGCGGGCGATGCCTCATTGCCGGTTTGCTTCATAGATTCGCTTCGCTCACTATAAATAAACGGGTGCTTGAACCCGATATCCTTGAGATTAGCCAGGAGGTTTTCGGTCATACTCTTGAGTTTAGACGAGTATGGGCGGATAGCCGTGAGTTTGGTCCAGACCCGCTTGAACTTGGCGGCTGAGACCATTTCCATGGCCCGGGTTATCTTCTTGATGTTCTGGACGCTTCGGATTTTTCTCTTAATCTTACGACCGCTTAACATAATAGTATACGCTATACGCTCTACGCTTTACGCTCAACGTTTTGGTATTCCTCCACTGCTTTATTTAAATGTTCGATTGTCTGCATATCCAGTTTCCTGGTCTTTTTGATATTCTCGGCAATACCCGGATGCTGTTCGTGGATGAATTTGATAATTCCTTCCACGAAAGACCGGACCTTTTCAGTGGCCATGGTATCCAGATGGCCGTTGGTGCCCAGCCAGATCAGGATAATTTGTTCGGTCACCGGCATGGGTTTGAATTGGGGCTGTTTCAGGAGCTCGACCAGCCGCTCGCCGCGGGTCAGCTGGGCCTGGGTGGTCTTATCCAGTTCCGAGGCAAACTGGGCAAAGGCAGCCAATTCTCGGTATTGGGCCAGGTCCAGGCGCAGGCGTCCGGCTACCTGTCTCATCGCCGATACCTGGGCCGAGCCGCCCACCCGGGAGACCGAGTTGCCCACGTTAATAGCCGGCCGGATACCGGCATAGAACATGTCCGGTTCCAGGTAAATCTGGCCGTCGGTGATGGAAATAATATTGGTCGGGATATAGCCGGCGATGTCGCCAGCCTGGGTTTCCACGATGGGCAGGGCAGTCAGCGACCCGCCGCCCAGTTCATCGGATAATTTAGCGGCCCGTTCCAACAAGCGGGAATGGAGGTTGAAGATATCGCCCGGGAACGCCTCGCGGCCCGGCGGCCGCCTTAACAGGAGGGATAATTGCCGGTAGGCAGCGGCGTGCTTGGATAAATCATCGTAGATGACCAGGACGTGCTGTTTATTATCCCGGAAATATTCGCCGATGGCGCAGCCGGCGTAGGGCGCGATATAGAGCAGCGGCGCCGGGTCAGAGGCCGCGGCCGCGACCACGATGGTGTATTTCATGGCTCCGTATTTTTCCAGTGTATCTACAATGCTGGCGATGGTGGATGCCTTTTGCCCGATAGCCACATAGATGCAGATGACATTTTCCTCTTTTTGGTTGATGATGGCATCAATGGTGATAGCGGTCTTGCCGGTCTGGCGGTCGCCGATGATAAGTTCACGCTGACCCCGGCCGATAGGTATCATGGAGTCGATGGATAGCCATCCGGTCTGGAGCGGCTCCTTGACGGGCTGGCGCTGGATGACATTAGGCGAACGGCCTTCGATGGGCCGGTATTCGGTGGTGGCAATCGGGCCTTTGTTGTCCAGTGGTTGGCCCAGGGCATTGACTACCCGGCCGACCAGCGCCGGCCCGACCGGCACCTGGGTAATCCGTCCGGTGGTCCGGACCTCGTCGCCTTCTTTAATCTTGGTGTCATCGCCCAGCACCACGCAGCCGACATGGTCTTCTTCCAGGTTGAGCGCCATGCCGAAAATCGGCTCGGCGGATTTACCATCTGCTTTGGTGGGTATGAATTCCACCAGTTCGGCGGACATAACCTTGTCCAGTCCCCAGACCCGGGCGATGCCGTCGCCCACCTGGAGGACCGTGCCGACCGTCTCCATTTTTAGTTTGGCATCATACTTGCCGATTTCCTTCTGAATAATGGAACTGATTTCTGCGGGCCGAATGTTTTGGCTCATAATAATTTCTCCTTATAAACTCCCCTCTAAAAAGAGGGGGCAGGGGGTGTGTAAAATATATTATAACACACCCCTAAATCCCCTCTTAATAAGAGGGGACTTGTTATGCTTTCTGCAATAACTTCTCTTTCAAGTCCCTTAATCTGGTCTGAACGCTACCGTCCATTACCCGGTCGCCTATTTTAACGGCCAATCCGCCCAGCAGCGCTGGTTTTATTTCAATATCCATAATCACCCGTTTCCCGGTAAGGCGGGCGAGTTTATCTTTAATTATGGCCTGTTGCGGTTCGGAGATAGGAAACGGCGTCCGGACCCGGGCCTTGACGATGCCGAGCGATTCGTCGGCCAGAAGATTATACATCTCAACGATATCAGGCAGGATACCGATGCGGCGCTTGGTTATCAACGCCTCAAGGAAATGGATGAGCAATTCATCTACCTGGCCCTTGAGAATCTGGGCCAGGATTTCTTTCTTGGAGTTTTGGGGTATCATCGGGTGCCGGAGAATCCCGGGCAGTTCGGTGCCGGACTGGTATATGGCCAGGGTGGCCTGGAGGTCCTGGCGGATTTTATCCACTTTTCCAGGAAGGGCAGTATTCAATAATGCCCGGGCGTACCGTGAAGCAATGGTTTTACTGGTCATTTATTTCTATCTATCTCTTCCAGGAATTCGGATACCACCCTGGAATTGGTTTTCTCGTCCAGTTCCTTGCTGATAATCTTTTCCGCCGCGCTGATGGCCAGCGTGATTATTTCCTGGCGCATCTCTTTCATGGCCTTGTTCTTTTCCAGTCCGATTTCGTCCTTGGCCTTGCGCAGGACATTATCGGCCTGAAGGTGGGCCTCGGAGATAATGTCGGTCTTGGCGGTCAGGCCTTCCTTAACGGCCGATTGGATTTTCTGGTAGGCCTCTTTTTCTATCTGGCTGAGTTTGGCCTGGTATTCATCGGTCATCTGGGTAATATGTTTCTTGTCCTGCTCTATTTTACCGAAAGTGTCCTCAATTTCCTTCTTGCGGTTGTCCAGATGGGTGAGCACGCGCTTGAACAGGAATTTATTGAGGATGAGAATCAATATGATGAAATTTACTGACAAAAGGATGATGACTTGGACCTGCCCGCCCAGGGCTGAGAATAAATTCTTTATCGCTTCCATAATTATTCCTTATCTTCCATGAAAGGCCCAGTCCCCCGGTTTAGTGGGGGACTGGGCATATTTAGATATTAATGTCCGCCGCCTGTTTTGGCTTTTTCAGATTCGTAGTTATCCTGCAGTTTCTGGGCTTCCACGTTGGCTTTTCCGTAGTTGGCCTGGACCATCTTGGTTAAATCGCCCTTTAGGATGATGCCGGTCACCAGGAATGTGAACAGCACCAGGGTTTCAATCAGTGCCAAACCGATAATCATCGATGTAAAAATCCTGCCGCCGGCTTCGGGCTGTCTGGCAATGGCCTCTACAGCGCGCCAGATAGCGCGCGATTGGCTTAATGCGCCAATAGCTGCGGCGATTGCCATTCCTAACCCGATGGCTAATGCTACCAAACCCACGTTATAATCCACTATGCTCACCCCCTCTCATTCGTTTATTATTCATGCGCGGTTATTAGTTTAATATATATTGCCGATAAGGCCGTAAAGATAAACGCCTGTAAAAACGAGGTGAATACGGCAAAACAGAACATTATCAGCTGCAGGCCAATCATGGGCACGCCCATATTAACCAGTGAGATAATGATCATATCCTCGCCGTAGATATTGACGTAGAGCCGTAGGGACAGGGACATGACCCGGATTATTTCGCTTAATATCTCCACCACTAGTATTAATGGGGCAATCAACCAGGTGGCCAGCTCCTTGGGCGAACCCATATAATGTTTGATATAACCCAGGAAACCGTGTTCCTTTAGGCCATATACCTGGACCATGAAAATCATCACGATGGCCATGGAGACGGTGCAATTCCAGTTAGCGGTCGGGGAAATCAGTCCGGGGATCAGGCCCATGAAGTTAAGGCAGAATATGAACAAGAATGCGGTGCCGAGAAGTCCCAGATAGTTGCGCCCGCCGTGGCCGATAAGCGAATCGAGCATATTGCCGAGCGAGTCCACCACGGTTTCCATTATGCCCTGCATCCGGCCTGGGACGCGCTTCAAGCGGCCGGACCAGATGAATGACATCAGCACTAGGAAACCCATGACCACCCAGCTCAGGACAATCAGCTGGAAATAGGTCTCGCCGTGTTCGTCTTTCAGGAATGAGGGCATCCATCCCTTTTCAACCAGCGCCTTATAAAGTGGTCCTAAGAGAGTCGGCGGATGCATTTCACTTGCCATATGATGCCTGCTTATTCGTTAAGTTATTTATCAAAACTATTGTCAGGATAATCGGCGCCATAATCAGGAATCCGATTATAAACGGCGCAGATACGATAAATCTGAGGTTGCCGAGAAGCAGGATAACCAGCGCGGTGGCGATGAACTTCATGATGAGGATTGCCCAGAGCAAGATACCGTTGATTTTACCCGACTTGCCGTAGTATAGGTTTCGGGTGATATAAAAGAAGAAGAAAGGATAGATGCCGAGCAGGGTTCCCAGAGACCAGCTTGCGACCCAGCCGGGTTTTCCGGCGATGTATAAAGCACTGCCGCCAGCCAGCAGTGAAATCACCAGTGATAGCAGAAGGATGTTCCTATTCATCTTTATTTTTACCGAGAGTCACGATATTCTATAAAATCTGCGCAGGCTGTCAATTTATTATGGGGTTTTTTCGCTGCCAATCAGATTGAGTTTTATCCCACAGAAGACGATATAAGTATAAAGTTTTATTAGTTAAGTAAAGAGAAATATGAAACGTCTAACGCACAAACCGATAATCGCAGCGCATGCCGGGGTGGGCTCGCCAAATGCCTACAGTGACGGAACGCAGAAGGCAGTCCGGGAAGCGCTCAAGGTGTTAAAGAAGACCAAATCTCCGTTAAAGGCAGCCATTGCCGGGACCGTGATATTGGAGAACGACCCGCGATTCAATGCCGGCACCGGTTCCAATCTTCGGATGGATGGCCGGACTATTGAGATGGACGCGGCGGTGATGGATTCGGACGGCGTTTGCGGCGCCGTGGCCTGCATCCAGATGGTCCGAAATCCGGTGCTGGTGGCTGAGCTGGTTTCCCACACGCCGCATCTACTGATGTGCGGCGATGGAGCAGTTGAATTTGCCCGGCTACATAAGATTCCGGTTTATAATCCGGCGACGCCCAAGACATTGGCTCGTTTCAGGGCTGCCAAGGCCAGATTAGTTCACAAGAATTTATTATATCAGACAAAACACGGGTTTAAGGCCTTGGGCAACAAGTCCCGAGGCTGCGATACGGTCGGCTTGGTTGTTTCGGACGGATGCGGTAACTTTGCCGGAGCCGTCTCAACCGGCGGAATCTCTTACATGATTAAGGGCCGGATTGGCGATTCGCCCTTGGTTGGATGCGGCATCTATGTCGGGAAAAACGGGGCAGTAGTGGCCACCGGCATCGGGGAAGAGATTATCAGACGGCTCCTGTCCAAGCAGGTCTATGACCGGATGGAAAACGGGATGAGCCCTCAAGAGGCCTGTGAATGGGGTCTGACTCTGTTTAAGGACCCGAGCAAATCAATAAAGAAATGCTACCAGCGGGTGCCGGTCGGCATCGTAGCGGTTAATCTGACCGGTTACGGCATTGTGGCAACGCATCAGATGGCCACGGGTTTTTTAAATTAGGATAGGGGGTTATTTTGCCGGCTCAATTATCTGGAACTGATTCATGATCGTGTTGTAGGCGAGTTTTTCCTTGTTGCGGTACCACCATTCCTGCCAGAGTTTAAGGGATTTCTGATTTTCCTCGTCCTTAGCTTCTTTTTCCGAATCATAGTTAAAGGCGAATCCGGTCAGGCGGCGCAGGAGATAGAAACTGCTCCAACGGACGGCCGGGTTCTCGTCCGCCAGTGCCTCAATCAGGGTATTAAGGACCGTTTTTTCACCCATCGGGCCGTAGTTTCGGATTATCCACTTGGGCGCGATTACTTGTTCGACCAGCGGGCGGGATTGTTTATTGAACTCATCGCCTTCGCAGAGATAGGTAATCTTCCTGATGCGGTTTTCATATTCATAGGTCGGGGTCTTGCCGCTCCGGGCCTCCTGGAGGTCTTTTTCGATATGCGAGTCCTTGACCGCGTCCGGCTGGGCCTCGCCGGGATAACGGCGCTTGACTACGTCAACCAATCCGCCAACCATTATTTCGTAAAGCCGGGCTTGCGGGTCAACCTCTTCAAATATTGCAATTCCGGTTACGGTTTCATTTGCGAACAGGTCCTTCTTGGCGCGCAGTTCCTGGCAATTCAGGTATAACAGCTTTTCCTTTAGTTCCTTTACCCGGTCTTTTCTGATTCCTATTGATAGTCCCAGGAGTTTCTCTTCGGTGAAGATAATATTCTCTCCCACGAGAGGTTGCAATGAATCCTGGTAGTATTTTACTCTTGATTTATTGCCGGCGGCAACCAGATCAGGATGGGTCAAGTCTATTTTCAGGCAGATGTCCAGGTTAAGCGGGGCTGTCTCATCGGACTTATTGGTTAGGGTATAAGTGAAGTAGTAGTAATTCTTGCGGGCGCCCAACGGGTCAACATTAGTGAATATCTTCAGCGGCCGATATTCAAAGTCAACCTCCCAGCGCTTCTTGAGTTTGGTATACCCATTGGAAACGCTGCCAAGCAGCGATAGCAAGACAATGCCCAATATAATCCGTGCGAAAGATATTTTTCTCATCGTCTGTCCAGAATCCACTCCCCGATGTCGCGGAGTTTATCCCCGCCAACGGCGGGGGCTCATCGTGACCCCGACGAATAGTCGGGATAAGTCGCTGATAACGCCCATGCGGGCTAACAGCGACTAATCAGAGCCAGTAACTCACCTTGTTCTAATTGGCTCTAATATATCTCAGGAGCCCAACTCCGGCGCGCCGGAACTGGGCAGAAAGTCGCGAAAGTATTACGAATCTTATTGTTATTCAGACCCAGCAGAAAGCTCCGTATTCGCCTCCGTCCATTCATCACTATTTTTCTGTTCGTTAACTTCTGAAACCTTGCCCCCGTAATACAGGACATTTATACTCATAGGGGTTTTCTTGGTATGGTTTGTGTCTACGTCGCCACCAATGGGGTCTGAATCTTTCTTGGCGTAACTCAATGACACAATGGGACCGCGATAATGACAGATATTCATACCGTCTCCTGTGTCCGGACTGCCACCTAGCACCGGGCAAACATAGAGTCCGTGCTGCCGCCGCAGAGGCGCATTCTCTCCATCATATTTTGATACGTCCCTTAATATGTTCCAAAGTTCTATTCCTGTTTCAGTCGGGTAGGTCTTGTATTCGGCCTCATACATTACCAGGCCGTTATACAGTCCCGAAAGGTTCTTGGAGCACTTCAGCACGTTGGCCTTGTATCTGATATTACCCATGCCGGGTAGGATGATGGTCGCCAGGACGGCTATGATGGCAATTACGACCAGAAGTTCCACCAAGGTGAAACCACTTTCTGTCCGCTTCCGTTCAGTCTTCATATCTTCTCACCTCCTTTTATGGCGCCTGAGGCGCCATTATCCCGATGAATATCGGGATACTATTTCTTTCGCAACTCTTGGTCCGTCTTTTACGGGATTCCGGAGACACCTGTAATATAACTATTGTATATTATAAAATCAAGTAAAATCTGATAAATTCTGTACTGGCTGTTAGCCCAAATGGAAATACCGTCACTTATCCAGCATCCTGATATTACATCAAGATGCCGTGATTTATTAGGTTCCTTCGCACCAGCTAATCAGATATTTTTGCTGCTTGGCGGTCAGGGTGTCAATCTTCACGCCCATACTGCCGAGTTTCAATTTGGCAATCCAGCGCTCTATTTCAACCGGCACCTCATAGACCTTGGCTTGTAGTTTGCCAGCGTTCTTCACGGCATATTCTGCGGTCAGCGCCTGGGTGGCAAAACTCATATCCATTACGGTGGCTGGATGCCCCTCGGCGCAGGCCAAGTTGACCAGCCGGCCTTGGGCCAGGAGGAAGATGGATTTCTTATTGCTTATCACATATTCATCCACATTGGGCCTGATATTCTTTTTTACGGACTTGCTTATTTTTTCCAGGGACGGAATGTCAATCTCAACGTTGAAATGTCCGGAATTGGCGACGATGGCGCCGTCTTTCATTATCCGGAAGTGTTCCTCCCGGACGACAGAGGTATTTCCGGTTAGGGTGCAGAAGACATCGCCTATCTTACAGGCGTTTTTCATGGGCATTACCTCAAATCCGTCCATTAAGGCCTCGATGGCCTTTAGTGGGTTGACCTCGGTAATGATGACCCGCGCCCCGAGTCCCTTGGTGCGCATGGCAAAGCCCCGGCCGCACCAGCCATAGCCGCACACCACGATAATCTTGCCGGCATAAAGGATATTAGTGGCCCGTAAGATGCCGTCCATGGTTGATTGGCCCGTGCCGTAGCGGTTATCAAAAAGATACTTGGTCTGAGCGTCATTGACCGCAAACATGGGATAGAGCAGGGCGTTATCCCGTTCCATTGCCCGTAGCCGGATAATCCCGGTGGTGGTCTCCTCCATACCAGCGATAATATTGTCGATTTTTTCTTTCTGGTTAGAATGTATTAAATTAACCAGGTCAGCTCCGTCGTCAATCGTAATATGTGGATTGAAATCAAGCGACGACTTGATATGCTGGTAATATTTCTGCCGGTTGACGCCTCTGATAGCAAAGACCGAGATGTGGTGATTCTTGACCAGGGCGGCCGGAATATCATCCTGGGTGGAAAGGGGATTAGAAGCGCACAAGGCCACCTCGGCGCCGCCGGCCTTTAAAGTCCGGACCAGGTTGGCGGTTTCTGATGTCACGTGCAGGCAGGCCGCGATGCGCTTGCCGCGCAGGGGTTTTTCCCGGCTGAATCGCTCGCGTATCTGGGTAACCACGGGCATCTGTTTTTCCGCCCAGTCTATCCTGTTCTGTCCGATGGTGGCTAACTTGATATCTTTGAGGTCATACTTCATTTCTTAAGTGCCTTTCTTAATAGTTTCACTTTATCGGTTAGTTCCCAGGTATAACCGGGTCCGGTTACCCCGAAATGCCCGTAGCGGGCCGTATGTTTATAGATAGGCCGACGCAGGTGCAGATGATGGATAATTCCGCCCGGAGTTAGGTCAAAGTTGTCTCTGACTAGTTTAATTATCTGAGCTTCTTTTATTTTAGCTGTACCGAATGTTTCGACATCCACGGTAACCGGTTCAGCCACGCCGATGGAGTAGGCGAACTGGACCTGGCAACGATTGGCCAATCCTGAAGCCACGATATTTTTAGCAACATATCTGGCCATATAGGCCGCACTGCGGTCCACCTTGGTCGGGTCCTTGCCGGAGAAACATCCGCCGCCATGCGTGCCCATGCCGCCGTAGGTATCGACTATGATTTTCCGGCCGGTCAGCCCGCAATCCGCATACGGACCGCCATAGACAAACCTGCCGGTTGGGTTGATAAGCATTCTGGTCTTGCTGTCAAGCAGGTGTTTGGGTATGGTTGGAAGAATAATATGTTTTAACAGATCTTTCTTTATTTTGGCATGGCTGATTTCCGGGTTATGCTGCAGCGAAAGTATTATCGTGTTGATCCGGACCGGATGGTCATTTTCATAATCGATGGTTATCTGTGACTTGCCGTCCGGCCTGAGATAGGGGAGTATTTTCTTTTGCCTGACTAAAGCAGCCCGGTTAACCAGTTTTCGGGATAACATCAGGGGCATCGGCATCAGTTCCGGCGTTTCCCGGCAGGCATACCCGAACATCATGCCCTGGTCGCCGGCGCCTAATTTCTTATGATGCTTGGTATTCTCATCAACGCCCATGGCAATATCAGGCGACTGCTTCTGGATGCAGGTCAGGACCGCGCAGGTCTCATAGTCAAAGCCCATCTTGGCATCGGTGTATCCGATTTCCTTGATGGTCCTTCGGACCACATCAGGTATTTCCACATATGTTTTGGTGGTGATTTCGCCGGCCACAATGGCCATGCCGGTTTTAACCATGGTTTCGCAGGCCACCCGGGCCGTCGGGTCTTTGCCGATAATCTCGTCCAGGATAGCATCGGAAATCTGGTCGCAGATCTTGTCCGGATGCCCCATACAGACTGATTCCGAGGTGAATTCTCTGTTGATGCGTCTTGTCATGTCTTATTAACCTCCTGTTACTCCCTCTTTCCACAATCTTGGGACATTACAAATAATTGTTAAGTATTAATGCTCTCTTATATTAAATCTTAACAGCGTGGTCAACTAATTTTCTAATAAATTCCATATTTTGGGTCGTTGCCCCTTGATATCGGCTTATTACCTCCCTGGCTTTAGTGCCAATCCGGTTTCGTCTTTCGGGTTCGGCCAGCAAGGAGAGTAATGCCTGATGCAGCCCAGATTTATTCGATACTGACATAGCCGCATTTTCTTTTATGAGTTGGTTGGCTATGTCCTGGAAATTGGACATATCCGGGCCGAATACTATGGGCTTGCCGGCCGCGGCCGGTTCCAGAATGCTCTGTCCGCCGTGCGGAATCATACTGCCACCGACAAAGACGATATCAGCAATTTGATACACCTTGTTTAATTCTCCCAGCGTGTCGAGAAGCATAATCGCTGATTTATTCATCGTGGCCGGTGGATTGCTTCTCCTTGAGATTTCAAAACCTTTTGTGCTGACAAGCTTAGCCACATCTTCAAAACGGAACGGATGTCTCGGCGCGATAATTAGCCGGAGATTAGTAAACTTTTTCCGCAGGTCGGAATAGATATCAAGCATGATTTCCTCCTCAGGCGGGTGGGTGCTGCCGGCGATAATAACCAGATCATCGTCGTTTATGCCGAAGACCTGCTTGTAGGATCTACCCGGCGCTGAGGCAGTAGCGCTGTCTAACAGGTCATACTTCATATTGCCGGTAATTTTTAACTTGTTTGAATGGATGCCCAAATGCCTTAATCGCTCCCGATATTCTTCATTCTGGACGCAGAAATATGACACCTTGTTCCAGATTCGCCTGATCAGCGGTTTTATCAGGCGGTATCTTCTGGTGGAATGTTTGGTCATCCGGCCGTTGAGCAGAATGACCGGGATATTTTTGTAATCAGCCAGACGGATAAGATTGAACCAAAGTTCCTGCTCTATCAGAATGATAAGAGACGGTTTTATGCGGTTTAAGACCCTCCGGATAATAATGCCTAAATCTATCGGGAAGAGGAAACTCACTATTCCCGGGTATCTCTTCTTGACCAGCTTCTGGGCCGATGGAGTGGTGGTGGAGATGACCAGCTCATAATCCGGGTAAAGTTTCTGTATCTTCCTGATAAGAATTTCGGAGGCGTTTATCTCGCCGACTGAGGCGCCGTGCAGCCAGATGCACTTTTTTGTGCCTTCTCTCTTCCCGATGAATCCGAATCGTTCCGGCAGTCCCTGGCGATGGTAGTGGGAAGTGGCAAACTTGAAGAGATAATACGGGCTCGCGATGATGATATAAATAATGTAAACGAAGTCAAGGACGAACATAGTGATAATATTTAGCACAAAGTGGCCGGGAACACAAATGATTTGTCTCATTTTTCTTGGTGTCCCCTGCTCCGCACATATATAATTACTACCGAACTGAGTTTACTTCGAATATTTATGTGCGGGGTGAATGGCTTTTGGCGCCATAAGGGCGCCATGGCGCTTCGGCGCCAGTGGTAAAGTATGACATTTATGAAGCAAGAGCGGGTTGAAATACTCATCGGCGGCATCGGCGGGCAGGGCGTGGTTTATTCAGCCAATCTGATTGCCCGGGCCGGTTTAATCAGGCGCAAGTTCGCCTCCAGTATTGCCCATTACGGCCCGGAAAGCCGCGGCAGCGTTACTACCTCCGAGGTGGTGATTTCCGATTCACCAACCGGAGATTTGGATTACCCGGTAGTGGAGAAACCTGATGTATTTATCGCAATGCATCAGAAGGCGTACGAAAGCTATGAGATGAAGCATAAATCTCCTCCGCCATATCTGATATATGACAGCACGCTTGTGAATATTAACCCCGGGCTCGGAATTCCGAGTTCGCAAATTATTACGGTACCGGCCTCGCAACTGGCCAAGGATAAATTGGGCAATATTATGATGGCGAATATCATACTCATGGCGGCGTTTGCCGGGCGAACTGCCGTCATTGCCAGGGATGATCTGGAACAAGCCCTGAAAGAGATAGTATCCGCGAATGATTTTGCGCTCAATCAAAAAGCCCTGGAAATCGGGTTTGCGATAAAGTGATGAGACTGTTTATTTTATTGTTGGTTGTATCGGTCAGCGTTTTTTCAGCTTTTACTTTATGGTCTGAGCCGACACCAGCTCCAATACCGACCCCATCACCCGCACCTACGCCACCCAAACAGGAAGCGCCAAAGCCGGCGCCACCGGCGCCTGTGCCGCCAAAGAAAGCAGAACCGCCACCACCTCCTCCCATTAAATGGTCAGGGACAATCGAGGGCACTTTCAGTAATACCATCGGGCGACTTGATACTTCAAACACCACGCTTAAATCAGATATCTACGGTGATTGCAATACCTTTAAACTATACTTTGGACTCCTTTATCTGCGTGGCAAGACTAATGGGCCACTTACCGCATTCCAGAAGCGGGCTGAATTAAAGGCCGACCGTAAACTGACTGCTAATTTCTACGGATATCTTCAGCAGGTCTTTGACGCCAATCAGATTACCAACCTGGACATGGGTAGCCGCTCCAGCGGCGGCTTGGGCTATCATTTTGTCAAGACAGATACGTTCAAAGAATCCATTGATATTGGCGCCAGTTATAATGCTGAGGAATACGGGAACCTTACTCTCAGGAAACGGACTTATTCCTACCAGTCCAGTAATACTTTCTACTGGAAAATCACTACCGGGCTGGAATTGCGCCATCGCTACGAATATCTTCCAAACACGAATGATTTGAAGAATTTCCGAGCCCGCTCGGACGGTTCGGTAAAAATTTACATCGGCAAGCACCTTTACAGCAGTTTCGGGATGATAAACGAATACGACAGCGCTCCGGCCAGCGCCACTACCCCGAAACATAAGGCCACCATACTAACAACCGTCGGGTTTAAGTTTTAACACGGGATTAATCAGGGGGAAGCGTATGAAAAATGTTTTGATAGTAACAATCGGCCTGATTGTCGGTGGATTGGTGGGCGGCGGCATTATTTATCTTTCACATATGGAAAATAATGCGGCTGATAACAAGCCGACTACTGAAGTGGCGGCCGTAAAGAAAATTTCTGTTGTTTTGACCGCCCGGGAGCAGGAACTTCAGAACAGGTTATCTGAAGGCGAGAATATCCGGGCTCAGCTTCAGGCTCAGGTTGTTTCCCTGCAGCGGCAGTTAGCCGAATTAAAAGCGCAACTGCCGGTCTCGGGCACGCCGAACGCTGCGCCCACGAATACCGAGGCTGATCAGAAAAATACCGCCAAGGAAAATATGCGCCGCTATGCCAAGGCCATCCTGGCGATGGATGCGGCTGAAAATGACGATAAGATCAGAAATGACCAGGCGCTCCAGACCACCTTTCAGGAGCTTATGGCTGATATTATGAAACTGATGGCCAAGCATAACCTGAACTTTAATATGTGGGGCCGGAGCGAGGGCCTGTACAAGGCCTATGCCTTCCCGGAAATCCGGCAGTGGTTCTGCGAACTGGGCGCGGCTATGTTTGAGGAATCGGGCGTGCCCCTGACCGAGGCGCAGCTCAAGGCCGTGGATGAGTCCATGCTCCGCACGGCTGAAGAGGGTAAAAAGCTGGACGATTCCAGCCTCTCGCAACTGGAAAGGGTAATTCTATATCAGAAGTTCAGGTCCGAACGCAGCAAGGAATTCGCCGCGCTGTTTACCGATGAGCAGAACCGGAAATTGCCGAACATTACCACGGAAATGATAGACGGGAATTCGTATGGTGTGCATCTGAATTCGCGCATTGACGCCAAAAGCAAGACCCACGAAGAATGCTCCGCTTTTGTCATGCAGAGATGGGGCAACGAACTCAAACTCAACGACACCGAAAAACTGGGTGTAAAATATCTTTCCGATATGTATGCCAACGAATACAGCGCGCTTAAGGCCGGCACCGAGGCCGAATGCGGCAAGGAGTTTATGGATTACTACCTCCAACGATATGACCGCGCGGACCGGGACGCACAGCGGAACTGGTGGAAATTGCGCTCTGATTACTTCAAGACGCCCGAGAACAAACAGAGGCAGGAATCCATCGACCTGCGTTTTGCCGAACTCCAGCTCAAATACCAAAAACAGCTCCAGTCCGTCCTGCCTGATAAGCAGGAACAGATAAAGAACCAAAACCCCCAGATTAACCATTTTCCTTATCTGGAATAGTAAATAGCAGAAAAAACATGCATTTATTTCGTTATGCTCACGCTACGCTTTGTTCATTCTTTATCACCGGCACAGATACCGGCGTGGGCAAAACCTATATCACGGCCCGACTCTGCAATATGTTCCGCCAGGCCGGGCTTGACGTGGGTGTGATGAAACCGGTTTCCACCGGCGGCAGAGATGATGCGCTGTATCTCTTGAAGCATACAGGACTGAAAGACCCGCTGGATTGGGTCAATCCAATTTACTTTAAACCACCAATTGCTCCGACCATTGCCGCAAAACTAGCGGGGAGGTCAATCAAGATTAATAAGATATTCTCCGCCTATAAGAAACTTAAAACCATCCATAAAGATGGCATCCTAATAGAAGGCGTGGGTGGGGCGTTGGTCCCGCTTAATAAGAACTATCTGGTGGCTGACCTGATAAAGGAGCTGCGTATACCTGCTATTATTATCATTCGTCCGACATTAGGCACGGCCAATCATACTTTATTGACCATTGAAGCGCTAAAAACCCGCAAGATTCCGATCAGCGGATTCATCGTAAACTATGGCCTGCCCGGCAATAAATCCAGGAGACGTCTTGAGAAACTTACCGCCTGTCAAAGCCCGCTGATGATTGAGCAAATTTCCGGGGTCGGGGAGATAAACATTGAATTTATAAGGGAGCGCCTGACGCATATCAAGTGCGCCGGGCTCTAGGCCTGCCCGGATTATCGGTGATTGTTAAGTAATCGAGTTTATGAACGATAAAACCATAAGCGTAAAATCATTTGGTACTGCAGAGGAATTCAGGGCATGGTGGGACAGCCCGGAAATCGTGAAGATACGCCAAGCCCAACCTGGTATTCTGGAGGGGCATTCCTCAGTCCGGATATGGCTGGAGCAATCAACGTCCCAGCCTACAGTGGAAACGCAATTCGGTAAATATCGCCTGTTCAGGAAATTAGGCCAGGGCGGCATGGGCACGGTGCATCTGGCCTGGGACGCCATGCTCAACCGCCAGATTGCCCTCAAAACCCTGATTCTGGAGGATGTAGATTCCACGGCCCGGTTTATGCGTGAGGCCCGGGCCACGGCCAAGCTCCGCCATCCCAACATCGTCAATGTCTATGAAGCCGGCGTGGTCGGCAAGACCTATTACCTGACCATGGATTATATCGAGGGCGTTTCGCTGGCTGATATGATAAGAGATGCCGATTTGTCGTTAATGCCCAAGCGCATCGCCCAAATTATCCATGATGTGGCCTTGGCATTGGAGTATGCGCACAGTAATAATATCATTCACCGGGACATCAAACCCGGTAATATCCTGCTCGGCAAGGGCGGGCAGGTCTATCTGACGGATTTTGGATTGGCCAAGGAATTGAGCGGGCTGGACCGCTCGCTGACCCTGAGCGGAACGGCGGTGGGCACTCCGGACTATATGTCACCGGAACAGGCCATGGGCCAGAAGGCGCGGATTGACCAAAGAAGCGATATATTCTCTTTAGGCGCCACGCTGTATCATACCCTGACCGGACAGCTGCCGTTCCAAGGCGCGGAGTTATACGACGTGCTTAACAAGGTGGTTAACTCTGACCCGCCCACGCCCAGTTCTATCATCATGGTTCATAAAGACTTGGAAACTATCTGCCTTAAGTGTCTGGACAAGAATAAATTACGCCGATACCAAACCGCCTCGGAATTGGCTGATGACCTGAGCCGGTATATGGAAGGGGAGCCGATCCATGCCCGGCGCCTGGCCACCCTGACCAAAATCTGGCTCAAGGCCAAGAAGAACAAGGTTGCGGCCATCGGCATCATCAGCGCGGTGTTTGTCCTGTTGCTGGCTGTTATTATCTGGCTGTTTTATTCCTACAAGAATATCCAGGTTGAACAGGAAAAGAAAGAGGCGCAGTTGCAGATGCGGCAGGCGGTTGATTACGCCCGGCTGCTGACCGATGCGGTCCTGTCCGACCTGTCCGGCGCGCACGAAGAGGCGCTCCAGCGCCGGCGCGAAGGGGAGACCGTCGAAAACCTCAACCGTATCCCGCAGCGGATACTGAACTCGGCCGCCTATCAAAGGGCCGGCCGGGATGCCGTCAATAATCATTTGGTTCATTACTCGCTGGGCAAGCTCTACCGAATTGTCGGCAACAACAACCGGGCGATGGATGAGCAGAATAAGGCCCTGGCGCTGGCTCCCAAGTATGGCCCGTCTCTTTACGAACGCGGACTGCTGGGATACATTGAGTATGCCAAAATCATGGATAATCTGAAGGCCGAGTGGCAGAGGCAGCAGGCCGAGAAAAGATTGAAGATGTCAGTCGAGGAATCCGCCAACCTGAAAACATCGGCCTCGGTTAAAGAGCTGGAAAACGAAGCGGCAAAAAAGGTGCTGGCCGCCGCATCTGAAGACTTGGCCCTGTCAGTGCAAGAATTGCCACCGGATTCACCGGTCCGGGTCACCGCCCAGGCTATCATCGCTTTTAACCTGGGCCAGGTTGATCAGGCCGCGGCCGGATTCAAGTCCGTCCTGAAAAAGGACCCGGCCTTTGATGATGCGGTTATTTTCCTGGCCTCCATATATGACATGGAAGATAAGACTACTGAAGGGTTAAAACTCCTGAACCAGGCGATTGAAGTCGATAAGGGTAATAAGGCCTTTTATGAAAAGCGGGTTCAGGTCAGCCTGAAGCTGTATTCTTTTTCCCAGTCCGATATGTATCAGACCTCGGCCATTAATGACCTGGCCAGAATCCTCAGAATCCAGCCCGACAATTACTCGGCCTTGCTGCAGCGGGGCAGTATCTATAGCAAGATCGGCTGGTCCAACTGCCACCGGGGTCTGGACCCGGCCAAATACTTTGACAAGGCCAGGGACGATTTGACTAAGGCGATTGAGATTGCCCCGTCTAATCCGGCCGGTTATAAAGAACGCTCCACACTGAATTCCTTCTATGCCAATTATTGCTGGGGCATGTGGTATATGAAAGACACCGGCAAAGACCCGACCGAGGCATATTTGCAGGCCGCGGCCGACCTGGGCGCGGTGTTGGGGCTGAACCCGACCGATACCGAGGCGCTCTTGAACCGGGCCACGGTTTGGATAAATTTCGGTAATTATAAGAAGGGCCGGCAGCCGGATTCAATGCCGGAATACCTAAAGGCCGTAGAGGACGCCACCCAGGCCATAAAGATAGGGGGCGACCAAGCCGAATCCTGGGAGAAACGGGCCAACGCCTGGTCGGTCATGGGATTGTATAAATATGAAACCAAACGCAGTCCGATAGAAGAATACAAGAAATCAGAACAGGACTACAAGAAAGCGCTGGAAATAGAAGGTTCCGGATTATCCTCAATAATCTGGCAGGGCCTGAGCAGTTTGTATTCCTGCTGGGCCATCTACGAGACGGGCCGCAATCAGGACGGCACCGAACATTACCGGTTGTCTGAATCGGCTATCACCAGAGCAATAAATTTAGGCCGGGCGGATTCCACCAGTTACCAGTATCGGGCCATGGATCGGAGCAACTGGGCGCTCCAGCTGGCATCCAATGGAAAATATCAAACCGCCATCCAGAAGTGCCAGGAATCCGTGGTTGATTGGGGCAAGGCCGGGGAACTGAATCCGTCTATGCAGGAACTGGTCAACTCAAAAATCCAGGAGCTTAATGCCCGAATTGAGGGACTGCGGAATGCGATGACTGACGATAAGCAAACCCCGCGGAGGAAATAATGCGGCATCACATCTCAGGCCCGGATTATGCAGGTGTTCGCCTACTTGAAATAAGCCTTAACCTCGGGCTTGATCCAGAATATCAACAGCGGAATACTGGCCGGCAGGCAGCAGCAACTGAGCATCCCCAGGCAGATCATGACCAGATGGTATATCCAGACCCATGATTTACGGGGCAGGAATAAGGCAACAATAAACGGAATCATGAAAACGAATCCAATCAGGGAATATACAATCCCGGCCATTAACATTCCATCCGGGTCATTTTGCTCGATTGATTTATGGAAAATGATAAAGATGACGCCCATAACAAGGATTAAGAAGTTGAGGACTATCATGGCCACGCAGTAGAATTTATACCAGAATATTACCCCGGGCCGTTCCGGCGCCACGCTGGGTGGTTGATTATGCTGATTTTCTATCATACTGTGATTAGATATAGATTATTAAATCATCTGTCAAGTAAATCCTATCTTATTTTCTTGACCATAACACATTTATATATGATATACTCCCGCTACATAGATGTTTAATTACTTACCAACAGAATCGCTGGTTCCCTTAAAGCACTGTCTGGAATTTGGCTGAGGGCGCACATCTTCCCACGCATAGCCGGCGGCTGTGCTAAATCCTTGGAATATACCTAACCCTAAAACATCCATATTTATTTAAAGGAGTTATTATGAGAAGATTGAATATCGCCCTCCAGGACGTGAATGCGGTATACGACGGCCCGGAAGGGCTGCTCTGGGAATTGATTATGGGCGAGCAGATTCACGTTGCCGGATTCAAGTCGTCCAAAATCCTGGCTGACAAGGCCGGTATCAGAAAGGAAATGACCGGGCTGGACCTGTGTTCCTGCCTGGGCGCCGGGATGCGCTTCCTGGTGAAGAATTACGGATGCCGGATGTGCGGCGTTGACGCCACCAAGACCGTCCATCAAAAGGCCATCGAACGGGCTAAGCAGGAAAAGCTTGATGATAAATTAGAGTTCAAACTGGCCGATGTTACGCAGGTGCCGTATCCGGACAAGACCTTTGACTTTGTTTGGGGCGAGGATGCCTGGTGTTACGTGGCTGACAAGGCCAAGTTGATATCCGAGGCAGCGCGGGTGCTCAAGCCCGGCGGCAAGATTGCCTTTACCGACTGGATTGAGGGCCCGGCCGGCCTGAGCGATGCCGAGGCGGAAAGAATCAACCGCTTTATGAAGTTCCCTTATATGGAGAGTTTAAAGGGTTACGCGAAACTGATGACGCAGAATGGCTTGCAGGTGATTGAAGCCGAGGACCTGACTTCTGAATTCGCCCAATACTGCGATTTCTATATCAAGATGCTGACCGACCAATTGACCTACGATGCGCTCAAGATTATCGGAGACGATATGAATATGTTCCAGGGGATGGGCCAGGAGATGTCCTTTATGGCCCAACAGGCGCACCAGGGAAAGATGGGCCGGGGCCGGTTCATCGCTCTGAAACCATGAAGTGTTTAATGCTAAATTTGCACTCTATAGTTTTTCCCCTCTTTGAAAAAGAGGGGTTAGGGGAGATTTAAATCCCCCTTAATCCCCCTTTGCTAAAGGGGGATAACCTCAGCAGATATGAAAGATGTAACAGCCCTTATTAATGGATATTACCGCAGCGTCTTGGCTAAATTGAGCCGACATAAGACCGTGGGTTATACCTGTCTCTATGTGCCGCCGGAACTGATTGAGGCCTACGGCTTTTGGCCGGTCCGGCTGGCCGGTCTGGGCAATGTGGATTCCGAGAACGAAGGCGAGCGGTTCATCCATAATGAGGGCTGTTCATTCTGCAAGGACTGCCTGGGCGCCCAGGGACTAAAACGCCTGCCGCAAAGCGCCGTGGATTATCTGGTTATCCCGAGCACCTGCGACCAGATGAAACGCCAGGGCGAAAAGTGGCACCTGACCTTCAATGTCCCGACCTATTTCCTCTTTGTGCCCAAGACCTGGCAAGACCGCTCCTGCCAAAATGCCTACAGGCGGGAAATCAAATGGCTGTCCGAGGAATTGGCAACCTTAATACCATCCGGCAAACCTGTCCGGCCGTTAAAGGAAATCATCATTAGGTATAACCAGGCGCGCGCCCGGATGCGGGATTTAGGCCGGCGCATGGACTATCACACCCGCCGGCTGTTGATGCACCTATTCTTCGTATCTCCAATAGATGATTTCCTGAAGTATCTTGATAAGGTGGAGCAACACCTGCCGGAAAAAGCAACGTTGTCCAGACGGCTCAACTTGATGTTGGTCGGCAGTCCAGTCGCGTATGGCGATAATTTTCTGGATAATATTCTGTCGGAATATCCTGAAATTAATATCGCCATTGATACTACCTGCACCGGCCAGCGGGCATTGGACGTCAGTATTGCGACAAACGGCAACCTGATTGACAATTTGGCGTCGGGTTACTTCCAGCGTCCGCCCTGCATCTGGCGCCGGCCTAACAGCCAGTTCTACCGCTACATCAACGAATGTTACAGCAAGTATAAAATAGACGGCATCATCTACAAGACCCTGAAGTTCTGCGACCTCTGGAAATACGAGTTCCGGCGCTTCCGGGAAATGGTCAAACATCCGATGGTGCAGGTTGAGAATAATTACAGCCCGGCCCAGGCCGGCCAGTTTAACAAGAGAATCTCGGCGTTTATTGAGATGATTAAATCACCGTGAAAATAATTATTTAACCGAATGAAGTAAACGCAAATAAATACTAAACACGAATAGGACGAATAGAGCGAATGACACGAATAATACAAGGGAATAAAATTACTTATTCGTGGGATTCGTATAATTTGTGTGATTCGTGTTCTCTTCTCTGTATTCGGCTAATATGTTACCTATGAAAATATATCGCGACCAACGGGGAGTCTCACCGAGACCCAGTGGGTCCCGCAGGGGCGACCCGAAGCCGGCCCTGGTCTCAATGCGGAAATGGGACGTCCTCTACAATAGCATCCCTCAGTCCTTTATCAGACAGCATAAATACGTCTCGAAAATATCCGCCCACTTCCGCGCCGGAGACAAGCGCCTGGCCCATCTGCGGTTTGATAATTCCCTGGCATCGCTTCGGCTCTGGAGTTTTCTGTTAAGCGAGGAAGAGCGCTTGGAGCGCTGGCGCCGGGCTGGCCGCAAACTATTCGGCGTGATGAAGGACCTGGGCACGATTCCGGTATTAATCGCCGCAACCGATAAGGCCATCGGGTTCTATCCGGACGGCGCCTGGTGGACCCCCTGTATGATGGAGCTGAGCGACCGTTTGTTCAAGATAGCCGATGAACACGGCATCGGCGATGATGCCTGCCCGGTCCGGGCCACATTCGCGGCCTTTGTCAACCAAGAACATTTTCCCATACCCGACCTGTGTATTGCCGCGGTAGGCAGCTGCTGTGACGATTTCTCAGCCATAATGCAGCGTATCGCCGGCCTGGGGCATAAGTTCCTCTGGTGGGAACTGCCGTATCGCAAGGATTTGCAGCTCTGGTATCATAATATTGAGGGAGGCCGACTACCCAATCAGGAACGGTTCCCGGAGTCTCTCTTATCCTTTACAGTCCGGCAGCTAAAATTAGTCAGGAAGGGGATTGAAGACGCTGTCCATACAAAGATTACCGATAAGATGATTAGCCGCAGTATCAAAAAGGTAAACCGGTTGAGAGGAATCATCAGGCGGCTGCGCGACCTGTCTTATGGGTCTGTTCCGGTGCCGGCCCCGGCTCTGGAATTGCTCATCTGCGAGGCCATCGCCATCCATTTCTGCTCTGACCTGGACGAATCCATTCAGGTGCTGGGGTCTTTCCTAAAGACCGTGGAACAGCGTGTCAAAACAGGGCAGGGCATACTCAAGGGCAATCCCTATCGCCTGACTATCGTTAATCCGGTGGCTGACCTGAAGATGCTGAATCTCATTGAGGAATTAGGCGGCTGCGCGGCCGGCACCGAATACCTGTTCAGTCATGCCTTTGAACATATCCCGGAGGATATCCCGCCCATGGAGGCGTTGGCATATATGGTCTTGAGCGACCCGATGATTGGCTCGGCCAAATACCGGGCTAATCGGGTGTTGGAGCAGGCGCGGAAATACCGGGCTGAGGGCGTGCTCATCTGCCGGATTCCGGGCGCCTCGCATTGCGCCTCGGAAAGCCAAATCATCGCCCAGTCCGTCCAGGCCCGGATGGATATCCCGGTCCTGGATATCACCGTGCCGTCGTATATTGACCCGATTCTGCCCGCATTAAAGACCAGAATCCGGGCATTCTTTGAGATACTTGAATCAAGACGCCAGAAAGGAATTGCCAGATGAATACGATTACCTGTGGTATTGATATCGGCTCGCGCACCACCAAACTCATACTCCTTGATGCGCCCAAACGGAAGATAATATACAAGGATATTATTGACTCTAAACTTGATAAGGACAAGGTAGCCAGAGACCTGTTCAAGAAGGGCGTTGCCTTCGCCAAGCGCCGCGGTATGGGCATCAAAAAGGTCATTGCTACCGGTTACGGAAGCCATCTGATAAGGTTTGCCGATAAGAATGTCACCGAGATTACCTGCCACGCCCGAGGTGTCACGCACCTGATGCCGACCGCCCGGACCATCATTGAAATCGGCGGCCAGGACAGCAAACTGATTAACTTGGGGGAAAGAGGGCAGGTGGTAGATTTTGCCATGAATGACCGGTGCGCGGCCGGGACCGGCCGGTTTCTGGAGATGGTGGCCCGGCTATTAGAAAGGGACATCAGGCGGTTGGGTGTCGGCAAATCTGGAAAACCGGCCCATATCAGCAGTATGTGTGTGGTCTTTGCCGAGTCCGAGATTATCGGGCTCCTGGCCCGGAAGATATCCCGGAACGATATCATTAAGGGGGTCCAGCGGGCGCTGGCCACCAGAGTGATGGCATTAACCGGCCGGGATTTCCATAAACCGGTGGTATTTACCGGCGGGGTGGCCTTGGTGTCCGGGATGGCCTCGGCGCTGGAATGGTCCTGCGGCAAAAAGGTCGTTACCCCGGCGCATCCGCAGTTCACCGGCGCGCTGGGCGCGGCTCTCATCGCCGCAGAGCCGGAATAAATCCATAAGGTAAGGCCAGGGAAAAGCACGATAGGTATTGACCCCGCACATAAATTTAGTATAATTATCGTGACTGCAGTTATATAAAAGGGTAGTTCTATTTCTGGTAAACTGGAAATATTTGTTATGTGCGGGGTTGACAATCATTCCTGAAACTGTTAGTAATATGCCTATGCCTACCAAAAATATTGTCGCTGTCTGCCTGACAATAATTGCCGCAATCCTCATTGGTTGTTCTAATAATACAAGTGATTCGTTCAAATGGACCGTGTGCGGCCGGGTGGTCGGGCCAAAAAACCAACCGGTGCCTGATGTTCCGGTCTATGCCTATAATGGCGGCGGATACCAAACCTGTAGTGATGGTCCCCCTAAGGTCATTCCATGGAAACGGCTGGCCGAACAATACCCGACTCCCAGTTACTTCTCTACTATCCAGGAATATACAGATAAGAATGGTGAATTCAATATCACACTTGAATCGCCCGTAAACGGATTGGTAATAGTGCGTCATCCTGATTACTTGCAGGTGGAGAAATACATTGAACCCAACCGCCTAAGGCCGGATAATACCATAGATATTGGTATTATCGCTCTTGATAGCGGCGCATCCGTAACCGGCGTTGTCACCGGCACTGATGGCACACCTGCCCGCAATGTGGATGTCGGGTTATATCAAAGAGACATTTCTTACGATGAATATATCCGTCTGGTCAAAACCGATAAGCAGGGCAGATATATTATCAAGGGACTGCCGGACGGTAAATATGCTTTGGCGGCTTGGGATGAATATTCTACGCCCTGCGAGAAAGAAATTGATATTAAGAAATCCGATAAACCGGCCGCAATTGATTTTACCCTTCAGTTAGGCGGAACCCTGACCGTGCTGGTCCAGAATCGGGTTGATGACTCGCTGGTTCCCGGCTATGCGGTTTATCTTGAACCCAGAGTGCCAAGTGGATTCACTTTCCGGCCTACTGATGCCAAATATACCAACCTCATCGGCAAGGCAACCTTTGACGGATTGGAAGACAGGGAATACTGGATTCTGGTGGTGCCGCCGGACCAGTTACACGCCGTCGGCCATATCCTTCCTTGGCCGCCGTTTTCTCCTCATTACCTATTGAAAGACGAGGCCAGCGTAACAATCAAGGTTGACCCTGCGATTGCCCTCAAAGGCAGAATCATTGATGCCAATACCTCTCAGCCGGTCAGGGAGTTCAGGATAACCGCTCTGCCTGATGGTAAGGCCTTTGATAAGACGTACGGCAATCCGTGGGAGATTAATAGTGATACTATTACTTCACCATCAGGCGAGTTTATCATTGATGGATTCAGGCCCGGCAGATGGTTATTGCGCCTAAACGCTGATGGCTATATTGTTCCGAAAGATGGTTTTTCGGTAGATATTCCTGTCGGCGGATTGAAGGATAAATTAGAAATTTCCCTAAATCCTGGCACAGGCAAAATCAACGGAACGGTCCTAGATGCCCAGACTGGTAACCCATTGGCCGGTGTAAAGGTTAATGTCTATGAATGGGATGGTCGTCCGTTTGGCGCCAGCAGTTTGGATACGTTAACCGATACTAATGGCGTATTTTCATTTAACACCCTGTTAGGAAATGAATTCCCTCTAACTATTCGGGTTGACAAGAGAGGCTATGTCAAATGGGAAATTAAGTTTGAACAGAATAAGAGACCTGCTATCATAGAGCCTATCCAACTTGAATATGTCTGCACCCTCAAGGGCAGGTATCTGGACGCCAATGGCCAGCCGGTCCCGGGCGCAAAGATAATCCTGGCAAAAGGCGAAGGACGGGGCAAGACCTATCACCTGCCGCAGACAACTACCAAGGCCGATGGCTCGTTTGAGATAACCGATATCCCCAAGGGCGAATATTTTGTCCACTACCACGACAAGAAAGAGCCGGTTAAGTTTACCAAGCCGGGTGAGGTGGTGAGCGTGGTATTGAAATAGGAACGCACGCCTGAACAAAACACTTGACAATCCGGATAAAAGAGCTATCATTACGCTATGACCAAACGGAAGAAGATAGTTCTCATCTTTATCCTGTCCCTTGTTGCGTTATTCCTGCTCTTTATCGGCTACCACTATGTCAAGTATCTCCAGGCCACCAGCCGGATGAAGGGACTCTCGGCGGACCTGGAAAAGCGTATAACCGAATGGGAGAAGAAGGAATATAAGCGCCAGCCATTATTTGGACCGGTTGTCAAGGGCAATGCCGCGGAGTTCTACCAAGAGGCGGAGACAAAATTAGATTATACGTCTGATAATGGATGGATGGAAGTATCTGCTGCTATTTATAATCCATCTCAACCTATTAGTCCCGTGGGGCAGGCATTCTACGAGAGTAATATACATCTTATTGAGATTGTCAGGAAGGGCACACGTTCTGAAACGTATAAGTCCCCGATAAATCTCCGTGACGGATTTAAAAGTAAGATACCAAATCTAATAAAGCCCATGATTATTGGTAATCTTATGGTTTTACAGTCCCGTGAATTATGTAATACTGGCCAGATATCAGAGGCAATAAAGGAATTATGCGACATTATTCAATTTGGCGACGATTATTTACACTATGGTTCTTTAATACCCGCAATGATAAGTATTGGCATTGCTGATAAGGGCCATGAGGAAATACAGCGTTTCCTTGTCTCGGATAAACTTACCGAAGAACAATTCACTGAATTGATGGGCTATCTTAAGTTCCTGATTGATTCCCATCCAACGATGGATGATTCATGGGATGGAGAAATAGCACTGGTAACATCTGGATTAAAAGATTGGTCAAAAGATAGTGGGTTTATCTTCTGTAAGGATTTATTCAGTTTACACCCTAAAGATAGTATATGGAACAAGATAAAACTTTTATTCGCCAAGGGCTGGATAAACAGAACTGATATTGTTGGAGCATGGAGCGATTGTATTACTCTCGGTGCAGAGATAAAAAGAATAGGAGCGTTGCCGTATCCACGTGCAAAGAATGAAGGGGATAAATTTGAGAATACGGTAAAACAGTTAGATAATCCGGTTAGCCGTATGATGCTCCATAGTTTAATGACTGGTAACAGTGCTTATCTACAAGCGCCAACTATCCGAAAAGGGCTGTATATCCTCACCGCCTTGCAGATATACAAAATCAGGCGCGGGGCGTATCCTGAGACGCTCTCGGCCCTGGCGCCGGGGATTATTCCGGAGGTTCCATTAGACCCGTTCAGTAACAAGCCGTTTATCTACAGGTTAGATAAAGACAAAAAACCGATACTCTATAGCGTGTGGTATAATCTTAAAGACGACAATGGCGAAAAGCAGGATAATAGATATGAAGATTTGCTTATTACTCCTTTTCTACGCTATGGAGAAAAGAAATAGGGCCGGGGCATTGGGTATGCTTAGACAGATATCTTGCTGAGCCATACGCAAGAAAATATCAGATTTTACTTGATTTCATGAGTATCCTGGGTATATTACCATCAACTAACTTGTGATGCCCGCAGAGTGAATAATCAGATACCAATAGCTTACTTTTACATAAAAACATATTTATGGCTAAGAGAAGGCCCATACTAAATCCGCTCTGGCTGGCAGTCGTGCTATCAGGTATAGCGCTGGTTGGCTGCGGCGGGGCGGCCGGGACCACGGCCGGGAGCAGCGGAACGCCGAACAGCGCGCCGGTATTAGCCGCGATAGGCAATAGAACCACTGCCGAGGGCTCGCTACTGACCTTTGCCATCTCGGCCAGCGACCCGGCCAGCCTGCCTCTGACCTTTGTGGCCAGCGGATTGCCCGCCGGGTCGGCTTTTTATCCGGTATCAAAGGTATTCGCCTGGACGCCCACCTACACCCAGGCCGGAAACTATAATGTCTTATTCCGGGTGACTAACGGCGTGAGCCTGAGCGACGAGGAAACCATTACTGTCACGGTCACGGATGTCAATGTCACACCGGTGGTGGCGGCTATCACTAATAAAACCGTGAGCGAGGGCTCATTGCTGATATTTGCGGTTTCCGGCAGCGATGCCGGCAATGACGTCCTGACCTATACCGCCGTAGGGATGCCTTCTGGTGCAAACCTGAATTCCTCCAATGGCACATTCACCTGGACACCAGACTATACCCAGTCCGGCGTTTATACCGGCGTCACCTTCAGGGCCACCGACCCGATCGGGCTATACGATGAGAAAGCCATAACCATTACCGTCAATAATACCAACCGCACGCCAACCTTATCCGGTATCGGCAATAAGGCCATATCGGAAACGGCGTTATTGACCTTCACTATTGCCGGCTCAGACCCTGATGGAGACGCGATTACTTATACGGCCACCGGCCTGCCCAGCGGCGCTGCCTTCACCAGTACCAGCGCCACATTCGCCTGGACGCCGTCTTACAGCCAATCCGGCAATTATACCAATGTCCGGTTCCGGGTCACCGATACCGGCGGCTTATATAATGAAGAGGCAATCAGCATCGCGGTAACCAATGTCAACCGGGCGCCGACCTTAAACGCCATCGGCAACAAGAGCGTAAACGAGGCAGCCGTGTTGTCATTTACTGTTTCCGGCTCAGACCCGGATGTGGAAACTCTGGCCTACTCGGCCATCAGCCTGCCGTCCGGGGCGAGTCTTAACCCGTCCAGCGGCGCGTTCTCCTGGACGCCGTCTTACATCCAATCCGGCAGTTATAATGTCACATTCCGGACCACCGACCCGGGCGGGCTGTATGCCACCGAGCCGATTACCATTACGGTCAATAATGTCAATCGGACTCCGACGCTGGCCGCCATCGGAAATAAAACAATCAGCGAGGCGTCGTTATTGTCGTTTACCATTTCCGGCTCAGACCCGGACACCGATGCGATTACCTATACGGCCGGAAATCTGCCCAGCGGGGCGGTATTTACCGCCACCTCGGGCGCGTTTGACTGGACCCCGAGCTATGACCAATCCGGTGTCTATCCCAATGTGGCGTTTACCGTTACCGATACCGGCGGATTATATACCACCGAGCCGATTACGATTACGGTAAACAATACCAACCGGACGCCTACCCTGAATCCGGTTGGGAATAAGAGCGTCAATGAAGGCGAGTTATTGACCTTTACCATATCCGGCTCAGACCCGGACGGCGGGGCGGTGACCTATACAGGTGTCGGCCTGCCCGCTGGCTCGGCCCTGGTTTCCGCCACCGGCGTATTCTCCTGGACCCCGACCTATCTCCAGGCCGGGACCTACAGCACGGTCAAATTCCGGGCCAATGATACCGGCGGGTTGTACGCCGAAGAAACCATCAGCATTTCAGTCACCGATGTCAATGTGGCGCCGGTCCTGGCGTCTATCGGCAACAAGACCGCCAATGAGGGCTCGGCATTGAATTTCACCGTATCGGCCACGGATGCCGGAGGCGATGCCCTGACATATACCGCTACCGGACTGCCCAGCGGCGCGGCTGTTAATCCCTCCAGCGGCGCATTCTCCTGGACCCCGGCCTATGACCAGGCCGGCGTCTATCCTGATATCAACTTCAAGGCAACTGATGCCGGCGGTTTATATGATGAGGAGGCCATCACCGTTACCGTTAATAATACCAACCGGGCGCCGACCCTGAATTACATCGGTAGCCAGAGCGTGAATGAAAACGTCTTGTTGGCCTTCACTATCTCTGGCATCGACCCGGATGGCGATGCCATCACCTATTCGGCCAGCAATCTGCCGTCCGGCTCGGTATTCACCGCCACCACCGGCGAATTTGCCTGGACCCCGACCTATCTCCAGGCCAACAGTTATAACGTCACCTTCCGGGCCACCGATACCCCGGGCCTGTCCGGCCAGGAAGTAGTTGCCATCACCGTCAATAACGTAAACCGCGCCTGCACCCTGAATCCGGTGGGCGATAAAACCACGGATGAAGGCGTGTTGTTATCATTCACTATCTCGGGAACCGACATCGATACCGATGACGTCCTGAGCTATAACGCGTTTAATATGCCGGCCGGGGCAACTATTAATGCCACCAGCGGGGTATTTACCTGGACTCCGACCTATCTCCAGGCAAATACCTATAATGTCACATTCAGGACAACTGACCCTTACGGCCTGTATGACGACGAGGCAATAACTATTACCGTCAATAATGTCCCGGCCTCTCCGACCGTTACCACCGAGCCGGCCACCGGCGTTGATATCAATATGGCCACCTTAAACGGCACGGTCAATCCCAATGAATTAGCGACTACGGCATATTTTGAATGGGGTATCAGCACGACATATGGAGCCACGACCACGGTCCAGGCATTGGGCAGTGGAACAACCATTCTTAATGTGGCTCAGGTGATTACCGGACTGGAGCATAACAGCATTTATTACTACCGGATGGTGGCTGACAACAGCGTCGGCACATCCTATGGAATTAATCGGACATTTACCACGGCTACAAATACTAATTGGGCCATGATTGTGGGCGGCGAGACGCACTCAATGGGTATCAAGAACGACGGCTCGCTCTGGGCCTGGGGTGATAATGCGGACGGCCAATTGGGTTTGAATGACACAGTCAGCCGGACTGTTCCAACACAAGTTGGCACCGGAACGTTTTGGGCCGAGGTGGCCTGCGGCAGCGGATTCACCATTGCCCGGAAGAATAATCATACACTCTGGGGCGCCGGGGATAATTCAGAAGGTCAGTTGGGTCTGGGCGCTATTACCGGAACATTAGTATTTATCCAGATTGGTTCTGATGGTAATTGGACCAGGATAACCGCCGGCGGCCAGTCGCATACCCTGGCGCTCAATAGCAGCGGCGAGCTTTATGCCTGGGGTGATAATGCCAAGGGCCAATTGGGACTGGGCGATTACACCAATAGAACCACGCCTCAGATAGTTACCACCACCCCGGTCAGTTCCATCGCGGCCGGTTATGACCATTCCATGGCCATTATGGCAGATGGTTCGCTCTATGCCTGGGGTGACAATTCCGGCGGCCAGTTAGGCACCGGTAGTCTGATAACCCAGACCGAACCAACGTTGATTACCACTACCGGCTGGATTGATGTGGCCGGCGGATACAAGCATACCGTGGCCATCAATACCAGCGGAGATATCTATGCCTGGGGTAATAATGACGAAGGTGAACTGGGCACCGGTGATTTGATAAGCCGGACTGAGCCGGCGTTTATCACCGCCAGCGGCTGGGCTGATATCTCGGTCGGCTACAAACACACCGTTGCCCTGAAGACTGACGGAACACTCTATTCCTGGGGCGATAATTCTGAAGGACAGTTGGGATTAGGCGATTTGGTAAGTAGAACCGACCCGACACTGATTACCGGTACGGGAATAATAACTTGGACCAAGACTTCAGCCGGATGGAGATTTACTGCCGGCATTGATAGTAATAATACGCTCTGGGCCTGGGGCGATAATGCTTTTGGGCAATTGGGCACCGGAAATACCTTTGACAAAAATATACCCGCTAGTTCCAACGACCTTCCAATCACGGCAACATGTTGGGCTAAATCATACGGCACCACTTTTGCGGAGTCTGGTGTTACGATACAACAGACATCTGATAACGGATATATATTGGCTGGATATGCAAATAATGCAAGCTCTAACAACCTGTTTGCTATGAAATTAGGCGGCAATTCCACTGTCGAATGGCAAAAAATATATACAGGCGCTCCTGGAGGAAATTATAATCTTATTAGGCAGGCTTCAGATGGTGGTTATATACTTGCTGGCCAGGTTAAAGTTGGTACTAATTATTATATGGATTCGTGGGTCGCAAAACTAAACAGTGACGGAACACTTGCCTGGCAGAAAGCATACGGAGCCAGCGAGGATAGGCGGCCTCGTGCAATTAGACAGACTTCTGATGGCGGTTATATTGTAGTGGGTGAAATGCCTATTAGCAATAGTGACGCTTGGATTATGAAACTTAACAGCAATGGGTCAATTGCCTGGCAAAGGAGTTATGGTACCAATGAAAGGGAAACATTCGAATCAATAGAGCAGACTTTAGATGGGGGATACATTGTTTCTGGATGTATAAACTTCAGCGATGCTTGGGTGTTAAGATTGAATAGTAGCGGGTCAATTATCTGGCAAAGACGATACAGTGGTACTCTTACATTTGGACGTTCAATAGTCCCAACATCTGATGGCGGATATATCTTGGGTATGGAGGCTGATGGCTGGATGTATGATTTTTGTGCGTTAAAATTAAATAGTGATGGAACGATTGCCTGGCAACGATATTATCGCGGTTTGGATCAGGATATGTTAGATTCAATTCGGCAGACATCGGATGGCGGATATATTATGGCTGGAAGCTCACGATCATTTGGACTTGGTACTGGTTTTGGCGGTGGACCGGATTATGACATCTGGCTTGTGAAAACTGATAGCAACGGTGCGATTATCTGGCAAAAGGCGTATGGAGGCACAAATGATGACGCTATGGTAAGTTGGGGCGCGTTTGATCAGACTTCAGATGGTGGATATGTTGCTACTGGTAGCACACTATCATTTGGATTAGGTGGTGGTTGGGGTGATATATGGGTCTTAAAGATTAGTAGTGACGGATCGCTTCCACTATTAGCTCGAGATACCAATGCAACGGTCTTAATCTCAGCATACACAATGACTACTACATCAGTTCCTGAAACAAGCAATACAGTAACTGATGTAAATACGTCTTTGGTGCCGACTGCGACTTCCATGACCATTAATCAGCAGTCACCATAATATTTAGAGATAAAGATACCTTTAATAAGTCTGCATATAGATAGTCTTTACTGATAGTATATCCTGTTTTCATCTCCCATATCTCCAATCCGAATAGGGCAGATAGATAATTCTCATCCCTACGCTAAATGGCACTATAGAGTATATCCACTTGCCTTACCGGATACGAGAGAGTGTCTGCCTATCTATTACCTCTAATCCACCTATCCCAGTTCTATAATTCAAGAGGGTACATCCAATACTAATACCGACCCGGTATGATTTAGCATCAGGGTATGTATTCCTAAATAATAGGGTATGTTAGATAAAGGCACAGAGTATGTCTCTCTTGTTAGCAGGATATGCAAGATAAAGGCATATGGTATGCTGGATGGGGGTATATACTACGTCTAATGTCTCTACAGCCGTATAGACCCGACCGTATGTCCTACCAGACCCTGCCCCATATGGTATGACTGGTGGCGTCTCGGGGTGATAGAGGGTAGGGGGGAGGGGGGGTGGGGGGTACTACCCCCCTGCCGCTTTGGATAATAGGGTATAGCGGTGTGGGTATTACCATAACCGGTTGGGAGTATTATGGTTAGGCATAGGGGCTAATACCCGATGGCTCAGAGGGTGTCAGGACTTACCGCTGGGGATACTACTGTCTGGGTTAGGGGATAATACCTCATCCGTCTGCCCCTGATACCCTGTCTGATTAGGGGTAATAAGATAACCGGCTGGTTCTAATAGTCCGCCAGGCCTGAGGTATCAGGATGTCAGGCCGGAGGTATTACCCTGTGCGGTCAGAGGTATATGGCTGTAGAGCCATAGAGCCGGGGGAGTCCCTACGGGAGGCAGTAGCACTAGGGTTTAGATACATACCATAAATGGAAATTCCGCATAGGATATAGTAACAGGGAATATATGCTATTTCTTTTAGAAACTACTTGTCAGTGGACAGAGGTATGGTTATATTATTATGGGGAGCAGAGAGGTGCTTTCCCAATATATGCCCGAGGGATTACTCAGAGATATGGGGCGTATCTCGGAGAATATAGGGCAGTGCATTAGAGTAATGGGGCTCGTTCTAACAAGAGCTTATGCGTGTGGATTAGAATGCGTATACTCCTGTTACTAAGAGCATAGACCATAAGTATCCTCTAACCCCCACACCAATACATTGGTGTGGGGGTTAAGCATGGCCTGGAATACCCCGGAAGAACATCTATATATTTGAGTAACAGGGTTGAGTTGGCTACATACTCATCTTGTCCGCCAGTGACTAAATGCGCACCGGGTACTTACAAAGATGGCGCAGATTAAATCCCCTCTAAAAAGCGGAGTCGCAACGGAGTCCCGATTATTTCGGGGAGGGGTAGGGGTGTGTTGCACCAAATCCGCTGCGACCCTTGCCAAGAGCGGGATAAACTCCGGGAGTCCGGTTAGGGATGCGGCTGAATTAGTCGGCGTATGCTCCTAACTGGACTCTCGCCGCGGCGGGAGCGGGTATAACTAGAATTTCAAGGCGGCCGTTATCTGGATAAAATGGTATCTGATGTCGGTTTCGTTGTTCCTGACTATGGTATAATTTACGTTCTTGTATTGGAATCCGAATGAGGTGACATCCGCGCCGGTGTTGTTCTGTTTGTAGTATCCGGCCCGCAGGGTCAGCCATCGGACCAATTTCCGTTCCACGCCGATGTGCCGCTCGCCATACGCCTCGGCTTCATCATTCAAGAGATTGCGCACGTCAAAAGCGACTTCCGTGTCATCATCCGGCCGGAATGACAGCCCGAGATTGGTGCTCCGGTCGACGATGCGTTCCATCGGCAGCAGGACATCCTTGGCGCCCGGGGTAAAATCAAAGTAGCTTAAGCCCAGCGAGAGTCTTTCCATTGGCGAATACATCGTTCCCATGGTGAGCGTGCCGGCCGAGGTATGCCCGCCATTTTCATATAAATGGTATAATCCGGCCGTGGCGCCGACTGAGAATTGGGGTGTTATCCTGGCCCTCATCCCGAGTTGGTATCCCAGGTTATCGAACACATCCATATCCCGGCTGGCGCGCTTGTTCTTGTCCAGGGTTTCGTAGGGCAGGACATCCTCCACCACATTAGCGGCAAAGACCAGCGTGCCGGCGTCATTTCTCAGGCTGCCGCTCTTGAAAAAGAAGGGCAGGGCGACCCCGAAACCTTCCATAGCCTGGTCCGTCATCGGGGTGGGGTATTCATTGCCCAATTCATCCACGCCGTCTCCTTCTATCATGCCTCCGAGGATCATGCCGCCTAAACCGGTGGCGACAAACGGCGCGGCCAGGAGATTGGTATGGACCCGGCCCGGCTGGTCAGGGTGCGGCGGCATCTGGATGCCGGCCGGATTCCAGAGCATGGATTCTGTTTTATAGGACACGCCCATATAGGCGCCGCCCATGCCCATGGACCGGGCCTTGAGCGTGGAAAGGAAGGTCAGGTCCGAATCCTGGCCTAATAACGGTGGAGCAATAGGAGCTAATATCAGGAGGGAGAATATAAACAAGCACACTGTCTTTTTTATACCCATATATATTATTCTATAAAACAATGAAGATATGTCAAGGTAATTGCGGGTGCGCGCTATTTAGCGGTTGGCACTATAATCTGCCTGAATCTCGGCGGCGCTGCGGGCATAGTTATAGATTTTGACTTCATCAATACGGCCTTGGAAGAAGGTTGACCTTAATATGGTGGAAGACGCCAGATGCCCACCGATGGCAATGTCAGCCATGCTCGCAGTCAGGTTAACCGGGGCATCTGTCCGTTCATCAATCTTTGTTCCATTGATATAAATCTTTCTGGTGCCGGTGGACTTGTCATAAACCGCGGTCATATGGTTCCAGCTATTAAGGGCTAAAATACCATTCTGCGTGGTAAATACATGGAATTGGCTATCCTGTTGATGGGCATCGTCCGATATGCCGAATACCAATCTGCCGGAAGAAGTACTTAAGGCATATGCGCGCTGGCCGGACCAATCACCGGTATCACCCCATTTTGTCAGGATATGACCATATCGATCAGTCGTCGGGAAAATCCAGGCGTCTACTGAAAAGCTCCCCTGTGGATTTAGCAAAGGGGAATTCGGGACACGGACATAATCATCCAGTCCATCAAAAGAGAGGCATCCGTTCGACCAGGTGGCGCCAGAGACCGTGCCGTGATGACCGTTGCCCGTACTGTCCATAGCCGTTGCGCCTGAGGTCTCATCAAACTTCCACCAGGCAATCGGTCCCGGGTTTGCGGCCGGAGCGGGTGACACAGATGCTATTATATATCCAAGCTGGACCCGGCCGATGTATTCCTTGTAGCCGGCTTTTTCCGTTGCAGGCAGGGACAAGCTAAAATAGAGATATTCGGTTCCATCCGTGTCCTTGAAATAATGGGGACTGCTTATCCCCAATATATCGCTTCTCAACTGGGTCTTGTTTAGTATCTGCTCCCGGCCGGTCCAGTTTATTCCGTCCGCGCTGGTCGCCCGGTAGATGACGCTGTCCGGGCCGGAAGCAGCGGTATAATACATGGTATAAGTCCCGTCCGATTCCTTGATGACATCCGGGGTCAAGACATTCTCTTCCGAAGTGCCCGGGACGCGGGCCAAGGCGAGTTGTTTATTGGTCCAGGTGATGCCATCAATACTTGAGGCCCGGGTGATATTAGACGGCCCGCCGACTCCGACCCGGGGGCGCTGGTTGACGCCATACCACATTGAGTAGGCGCCGTTTGCTTCTTTGACCAGTGACGGCTGGCTGGTGCAGTAGTCGTCATAATTTGAAAGGTTGCCGCTTCCGGTCAGCACGGTTTTCTCATTGGCCCAGTTAATGCCATCGGCGCTGGTCAGATGGGTAATATAGTAAGACCAGTCGCCGCCGATCCAGGTATAATAATCCGCTTGCCACATCCGGTAAGACCCGTTTTCCTTCATTACCCAGGGGTCGGTGGCCAGGCGATAGTCGTTCAGCACGGTGCCGTTGACGTGGACGCGCTGGCGGTTGGACCAGTTCGTGCCGTCCGCGCTTTCGGCATATCCGATGGAGCCGTCGTTCTGGTAGTAAGAACCGGCCCACCAGTAATTGTTTCCCCGATACCACATTTTGTAGATTCCGTTCTCTTTCAGGAGACAGGGCTTTCCCACGCCGTCTATTTCCCAGCCGGTGGCGGTCGGACTGAGAACTATCTGGAACGGGACCTGGGCGCCGGGCGCCGGTAAGGTGGTCGCTACAGCCATATTGCTGTATGCCGAGGTATTCCCGGTCGCATCATAGGCCGCCACGGTATAGTTGTAAGTCGTGGCAGAAGTTAATCCGGTGTCTGAGTAGTTAGTAGCATAGAGCGTAGAGCATAGAGCGCCGTTACGATAAACCTTATAGCCAACCACAGCAACATTATCTGTTGGGGCGTTCCAAATAATATCTATCTGATTAGAACTTACGGTTGTTGCGATAAGCCCGGTCGGTATGCTGGGCGCTGAGGTATCAGGCGGGGTCAAGGTGGTGGCGCTGGCCAGGTTACTATGTGCTGAAATATTTCCAGCCGCATCATAGGCCGCTACGGCATAACTATAGGTGGTGGATGGGAATAATCCGGCATCGCTATATGAAGCCGCGCCCACAGAGATAATATAGGTTCCGTTGCGGTAGACCTTATAGCCGCCCATAGCGAGATTATCAGTCGAGGCGCTCCAGGTCAGATTTATCTGCGAGGTTGACACGGCTAAGGCATTAAGGCCGGTCGGGACAGAAGGCGGAGTGGTATCAGGCGGGGTCAAGGTGATGGCGCTGGCCAGGTTACTATGTGCGGAAACATTTCCGGCCGCGTCATAGGCCGCTACGGTATAACTATAAGTTGTTGAGGCGGCCAGGCCGGCATCGCTATAGGTTATAGAGAGGACAGAAGCGATAAATGCTCCGTTACGGTAAATCCTATAACCGGCCACGCCGACATTATCAGTCGAGACCTTCCAGAAGAGATTAATATGGGAGACGGATATGGGTGCGGCAACCAATCCGGCCGGTACGCTGGGCGGAGCAGTGTCCGGAGGCGGCCAGGTGTTTGCGCTAACCGGACTGCATTGAGCTGAGGTATTGCCGGCGGCATCGTAGGCCGCCACGCTATAACTATAGGTGGTTGAGGCGGCCAGGCCGGTGTTGCTATAGGAGGTGGCGCTAAGCTGAAGGAGTAAAGCGCCGTTGCGGTAGACTTTGTAGCCAGCCACGCCGACATTATCAGTAGAGGATTTCCAAGCCAGGTTTATCTGGTTGTGGGAGACCGCAACGGCAGTAAGGCTGACCGGGACAGTCGGCGCGGTGATATCAGGTGGAGCCAATGTGGTTGCGGCTGCAATGTTACTGAATGCGGAAATATTTCCAGCCGCATCATAGGCCGCGACGGTATAACTATAGGTGGTAGATGGCGCTAATCTGACATTAATATATGAAGCTGCAGCAACAGATGTAATACAGGTTGCGTTCCGATATATCTTATAGCCGACCACGCCAACATTATCCTTAGAGGGGTTCCAGGCCAGATTTATCTGGTTTGGGGAAACCGCAACGGCAGTAAGGCTGACCGGGGTAGTCGGCGCGGTGATATCAGGTGGAGCCAATGTGGTTGCGGTGGCCATGTTACTGAATGCGGAAACATTTCCAGCCGCATCATAGGCCGCCACGGTATACCTATAACCGGTTGAGGCAGCTAGGCCGGTGTCGCTGTAAGAGTAAATAGATGAAATGGTAGAGATGAGAGCGCCATTACGGTAGAGCTTATATCCGGTAACGCCGACATTGTCGGTGGAAGCATTCCATGAGAGATTTATCTGGCTGGGACTGACGGCAGTAGCAGCCAACCCTATCGGCACACTTGGCGGGGTTGTATCTGGCAGAGTCAGGGTGGTGGCCGTGGCAGTAACACTCGGATTTGAGAAATTCCCGGCCGCATCATAGGCCCTAACAAAATAGCAATAAGCCGTGCTGGGCGCCAATCCGGTGTCGGTATAGGACGTATCAGCTACTGCCTCCAGATAATCATCGCAATCATTACGATAAACCCGATAGCCGTTCACCGCGACATTGTCAGCAGCTGTATTCCAGGTTAATCTGATTTCACAGGAACTTGTGGCGGTGGCTACGAGACCGTCGGGAGTACCGGGTGCGGTTTTGTCTGTTTTGACCCTAACCCAGCAGAAAGGCCTGATGCCGGTGAGTTTGGCCGGATTTTCCTCGTCCGGTCCGATATATCCGGCCTTGGGACCATCCTCATGCACCTTGCCTTTCTTATCCGGCAGGACAATCACCCAGTGGCCATCAATAAACTCCATCAGTTTAATGTCGGTATTGGAGAGTTCTTCGGCCCGGACATTGTCCGGCAGGATGACGTAGCAATCAGCTTCCTTGCCGTTATTAAAATCCGCTTTGTCATTATGTTTGGGCTTGAGATTAGCGCCACCCAGGAATTCACAGCCGTCGGGTAGGGCCTCTGGCAGGTCATCACTATGGCGGAATGGTATAAAGTCAATTTCAGTATCATTATCAACGGCCTGGGCCGGGACATCTATTTCTTGGCCGGGCGTGGAGTGGTTATCCTTGACGGTGTTATGTGAATTTGCCTTGATGATTAGCACGCTGCTGCTGCCACTGTCTGTCTCGTCGGTAAGATTACAGCCATTACCATTAAAGCCTAAAGACAGGGCAGAGGCCAGGAAGGCCAGCAGCCCCAGGCGCCACCCTCTAATCAGGTACCGCTTGGCAATCATATTGCTTTCGCTCCATATATATGAATGTTTGAGACACCCTAAAAACTGCACGGCATTGCCAAATACTCGAGAACATCAGAGTTGCTGCATCTATGAATCTAATGATAATGTAACCTTTCTCTAAGTAAAAACAAGCAAAATCTGATATTTTTATCATAAATCAAAGCCATTAGTTTTCCCAATATATTAGACAACGATGGAGGCTGAATTTGCGATTAGATTTGTAAAATTATGTAAATAATGACATACTATAAGCATGCTGTTGTTATGCAAGAAGTGCGCCTATCCGAACCTACCGACCGGTAATACCTGCGGCCGGTGCGGCAACGTGATCCAATCGCCTGATGAGCTGGCTAAGAGTATTCATGCCTGGAACGGCCTGCCGGCCCAGGTGAGAACTGAATTTGAGCAGAAATACCAGTCAGCTCAAGAACGGTATACCAACCGACCCATAATTCAGAAAGCGAGACGGTGGAAAGACGCGCTTCTGGGAGGCGTTGCCTTGGGCGTAGTGGGCCTTATTCATGGTCCGCTTATTATTATTGATTTTGTGGTGGGCGCCTTTATGGGATTAGTGCTGAATATTACCGGCGGCGGGTCTTCAACAGGTTCATTTCTTTTTGGCTTCGGTTATTTTATCTCCTTTATACTCAAGGCAATGATGGGTTTTTTCTGGGGTAATCTTATTACATTGTTGTTTGGTTCCGTTGTTGGTATCTGCGCCGGGTATCTTGTCGGCATGTCTTTGGATATTAAGCGCGTTGACGATGTTTAGGCTTATGACCAGGGGCTGATATCATTTTTTACCGAGCCGGTTTTTGGTTTCAAGGGTTAGGAGATTTATCGCCGTAGTATAGACCCGTCCGACTTCGGCGCTCCAGCGCATCCCAGCTGCCGCAGGCGCAGGTGTTCTTTTTCGTCTTCTGGTTTTTTGCCAGCACTTCCGTGGTTGTTTTATTCCATTGACCCCAGCAAGGGCCTTGGGGGCCATCATACTTATATAAACAGGAGGAACCATAAAACCAGTAATAGTAATCAATTGTGCCCGTTTTCGATGCCCACTTGGGCTGAGAGGCCGTAACTATTTTGACGCCTTTTTCTATCGTGGTAGTGGTAGCGCCTTTTTCTAAGAACAGGCGAACTAATACGCCTATGGCCGTAAGAGAGGGCTGGATAACGATTTCCCTCGGGTCTTCGTAACCAAATATGGCCACACTGCCGAGTGAAGTATAGCCGACCTTGCCATACTTGGGTTCAGTTATCTTGTTAAAGAAAGATTTGATGCCGCTAAAAGCCGAGGGTGGGACGGCAATACCAGCGGATTCCGCGGTCTTCAGGGCCATAAATACCCAGCCGGTGACTGACGAGTCACTTTCACCGTCCTTGGGCTGATAGCGCCAGCCTTTGCCCGGGTTCTGGGCCTCGATTATACATTTGACGGCTTTTTCCAGCGGTTCCTTGTAGATGTTATCTTCGGTTAGATAATAAATATCAGCCAGGGCATAGGTAGCAATGGCCTGATTATACATGAATTTATAGCCCGGTTTGATGCCGCCGAAGGCGCCGTCCGAGAGCTGAGTATCAATAAGATTATCGGCGGCCTTGCGAGTAACGCCGCCGAAACTGATGCCATTATGGATTTCTTTATCATCCGGCGTATATCCGGCGCCGGTAAAAGCCAGTAAGGCCAGGCCAGTGAGGCCGATGTCATAATACTCATCGCCGGTGCCGGTGCATTGGGAATCCTCGCATTGGTTTCTGAATAATTTGGCGCTCCAGGCGCCGTCCGGAGTCTGATGCCGGGCCAGCCAGCCAAGTCCCCGGGTAACCATTTCATCGGTCTGAATATTTCTCTTTTTGTTAACCGACCTGGGCGGCGGGGTTGCCTTTTTGTTGTCGTCCGTTTCTTGCGGGAATACCATGGGTATAAATAGAGTGGCAAAGGCGATGATGAGGCAGGACATATATGAACGGTTTTTAGGCGATCTAAGGCATTTCATGGGTTTGTTACCTCCATTATTTGAGTTTAGCAAATGCCTTTAAGACTGTCAAGTGTAAATCAGACTGTGAGAATTATTTCATCGCCTTGAGTTCGGAGAGTTTCTTTTTGAGCGCGCCCTGGAGCCGCTTGCTGATTTTGGGGGTATCGTCCCAGTATTTCTTGAGGTAAGTAATAGCCGCATCAATCTTACCGTCGTTAACCATGGGTTTGATCTCGGCCATTAAATCATTGTATGCCTTAGTGTCTTCCTCTTCCTGCTTGGCGGCAACTTTAGTTTCAATATCCTTCAATTCCGAATCCGCCTTACTGAAGAGTTGGCTGAACTCGGCGTAATTATTCCTGAAACCGGTGAGCTCCTTAATCAGGTCTTCATACTGATCCGGCGGGGTATTGCTCTTTTTTTCCATCAGGTTGGCTAACTTTCCCTTGCCTTCTTTTTCCAGTTCTATCTTCTGTTCAATCCCTTTAATAGACTTTTCGGTATTCTCCACGTTCTTTTTTACCTCAGGTATCTCGCATTCCCTAAATTCTTTAATAAATGCCCCGATCTTTTCCAGCGCCGTGGCATAATCCTTGGCGCCCAGGAGCTCAATTATTTCCTTGCTTTTCTTGGCTACATCCTCGACTGTTTGCTTATCTCTCGCGGCCACGCTGTTGCTGTGCATCACATAGACAACTGCCAGAATTACCAACAGAACCGCGCCGCCGATATAGATGTACTTCCGGTTTTCCTTGGCCATAATACCGCCTTTTATAGCGCCCATTTCAGCCTCTTCGTTTTCCTCAGACTTTCTGGTTGGTATTTTGCCTCTTTTGAGCGGCACGGATGCCTTGGATGCGGGGACTCTTGAACCGGAGATTCTTGAAGGGGCGGGTGTCGGTTTTGGTCCAGCCTTAACCGGTAGTTTTACTTGTGGTCTGGCCTGAGGTCTGGGAGGCGGCGGTGACTGATACTTAATAGGTTCTTCGCCGGCCGGCACGATATTTATTGTACTGCATTTCTGGCACTTAAATTTAGCGCCCGGCGCCATACTGGAGACATTATACTGTGTCCCACAAGAGGCACAGGCAACAATAACATCCGTGTTCGGCATACATACTCCATTAGTGCAATAAAACACGTGGAGGATATAGTATAGATATAATGTATGTCAAGTAATAAAAGAAATAATTAGTGTTTGACATCCACCAGTATTGTATATATAATTTTAACATGGAGCAAAAACCATTGGCTGGAGATGGAATTAATGTTGTTTCGGGCGCCAATGCCCTGAGCAGTCCGTCACCGCAAAGGATCCTGCCGGAGTACCTGACCGGTAAATTCGGCAATTATCAGATTGAAGGAAAGATAGGTCAGGGCGGGATGGGGGTAATCTATCTGGCTACGGATTTAACCCTGAACCGCAAGGTGGCGCTCAAGATTCTGCTACCGCAGGACGAGGAGTCGCTCAAACGATTCATCGGCGAGGCGCAGGCCGCAGCTAAACTCAAACATCCGAATATTACGCAAATCCATGAGGTCGGAACTGTTGAGGGTCTCCACTACTTTACGATGGACCTGATTAGCGGCAGCGCTCTGGATGATTTCACCGAAGAAGGTCATTCTAAACTAACACCCCGTGAGATTGCCGAGGCCATACGGGAGATTGCTCTGGCTTTGGACTATGCACACAGCCAGGGAATTATCCACCGCGATATAAAACCGTCAAATATACTGATAGACCAGGAGGGAAGGGCTTATCTGACTGATTTCGGGCTGGCCAAGGAAATCAATAAACTGGACCGTTCGCTGACTGTTACCGGCACGATTATCGGCACGCCGGAATTCATGTCGCCGGAACAGGCTAAAAGCGATAAGAAAAAACTTGATGGGCGCAGCGACATATTTTCTCTGGGTACCACATTTTATTATGCCTTGACTGGCCAATCGCCTTTTAAGGCGGCTGATTTTTACGATGAATTAAGTAATGTGCTGAATAAAGACCCGGCCCGGCCAGCCAAGATTATGCCCAATCTTAATCGTGACCTTGAAACCATCTGCATGAAGTGCCTGGAAAAGGAACCATCGCAACGTTACCAAAGTGCCAGGGAATTGGCAGATGATATCAAGCGTTTCCTGGACGGGGAGGTTATTACGGCGCGTCCAACCGGGTTGCTTACCAGATTTATCAGAAAAGCGCGGAAGAATAAGATTGCAGTTGCAGCCGTGGGGCTGGCCGCGGCTCTGGTTATAGCCGTGGCTATTGTTATGATTCTTTTCTGGGCTCAAGCACAGTCCAGAAATAAGGCTGAAATGATCTTGAATCAGATAAAATTAGGCAACCTCAGCCCAGATGAACGAATTACCATCGCTCAAAATGCCTTAGAGATTGACCCCCGTTTTGGGCAGGCATACGAGATTATAGGAGAATCCTATTATGATAAAAAAAGGGCCGAGAAGGCATATGAGGCGTTTACTAAGGCGATCGAGCTGAATCCGATATCGTCTTTTTCCTATTACCGGCGGGGTTGTATAGTGGAAAAGATTTTAAAGAAGCCGAAGGATGCCATTTCGGATTATAAAAAGGTAATTGAACTCGCCCCGGACAGCGATATCGGATACGTCGCCCACGGGATTGTGGCTTTTGGGCAGCAGCAATATGATGAGGCCTTCAATGATTTCAACCGGGCAATAAAATTAAATCCAAAGGGCATAGAAGGTTATAATCGACGAGCGATGGTTTATCTGCACCGAATGCAGAGAGATAAAGCCCTGGCCGATTGGGGAAAAGCCATAGAGATTAATCCCCGGGACGATATGACCTACCGGGCGCGGGGTTTTTTTTACTATATGATGAAAGATTTTTCCCGGGCCTTGGCCGATTTCGATAAGGCCATCGAATACAATGATACAGATGCTGACCTTTTTCATGAGCGAGGCTTTACGCACCGGGAAAATAATGAACCGGATTTGGCCCTGGCGGATTTTGCCCAGGCACTAAAGCTTGAACCCAGGCAGGGCATGTTTTACCATGACCGTGGCATTACCTATAGGATTAAAAAGCAATACGATAAAGCGCTTGATGATTTTAGCATGGCGATTAGACTTGACCCTAACTATCTCGAGTCCTATGTGGAACGCGGCAATACCTTCCTAAGGAAAAAGGAATTAGACCTGGCACTGGCTGATTTTAGCACGGCGATAAAGATCGAACCGAAAAATCCGGATTTATACAGTTTCCGCGGCATTGCTTTAGGAGAAAAGGGCGACTACAATACGGCGCTGTCAGATTTTAATACGGCCCTTCAGCTTAATCCGGGTAACGCTCTTTACTATCATAACCGCGGCATTGTCTATGAGCGTATAAATATGCCCGACTTAGCGCTGGCTGATTTCGACATGGCAATAGGGATGGACCAAAACATTGATACGGCCTATTCCTGGCGGGCGATAGTTCATTACAAGAAAGGCCATATTGAATCTGCCTTAGCTGATTGTAATAGCGCCATAAAACTTAATCCTAGAAATGAACGGGCTTATTTTTGCCGTGCCTCGGTTTACAGGGATAGGGGGAATCTTACACAGGCATTAGCTGATTTCAGCAAGGTACTAGAGCTTGCCCCTAATGATGCTTCAATCTATTACTACCGCGGAACTGTTTATTACCTGAAAAAACAGTTTGATATGGCAATCAGCGATTTTACCAAAGCCACTGAAATCACGACGGACAAAGCCGACCTGGCAACCGCTTATGACTATCGCGGTCGGTGCTATTTTAAAATAAAAGATTTTGACCGGGCGATTCGAGATTACAATAAAGCAATAGAATTGAATGACAAGATGGCAATATATTATTATGACCGGGCTATGGTTTATGACGATAAAAAAGATTACAAAAATGCAGTTTCAGACGGGGAAAAATTCCTGCAATTGGATACATCAGCGCAACATAAAGATATGCGTGAGTTGGTCAAGGAATGGAAGAAATTGATCCCAAAAGAGGATAGATAGTCTTAAATATAATCCGGAAAGTTGCTGAGCCGAGCAATGACTACGGTCGGGCAGGCTTTGGCTAAATCTTCCTTGCTGGTAGTGCCGCTGGGAACCGCATATACCCTGATATCGGCGTTATGCGCGGTCTGGATATCTATGCAAGAGTCGCCCACCAGAACGGCATTTTGCTTAAGTACGCCCATTTTTTCTATTGCCAGACAAACCATTTCCGGATCTGGTTTATTGCGTGAGACATCGCCTTCACCGATAATAGCGCTGAAAAGATGGCCGACCTGCAGATGTTCCAAGATAGCCCTGGAAAATCTGCCTAATTTATTAGTGGCAACCGATAATTTTATTCCGCGAGTATGGAGTTCAATCAGAACTTCTTTGACATCAGGCAAGAGGCGGGTATGGGTTTTGAACACCTCTTCATATTTCCGGCGGAATAGTACTACGGCCTGCGGGACTTTCTCTTTTCCAAGGAGCTCCGTGAAGATGTGTTGCAAACTATACCCAACCTGATTTTTAACTTCGTCGCAAGATAGCGGCTTAAGACCCATCTGGTGATAGGCATATTGGAATCCAAGATAAATCGCTTCGTATGAGTCAACAAGGGTGCCGTCCAAGTCGAAGATGACACCCTTTATCTGCGTGTCACTCAATATTATTTAACCTCAAACTCTCCATAAGCAACCGGATCAGCATCGTGGGTTTTCAGATAAATGGTGACCAGATATTTGCCCTGGTCCCATTTACCCGGCGGCTTCAGATAGATGTAGTTCCGGGGCGCATCCGGCGTCAACGGCAGGGCATTCCAGTAGACAATCTTCATTGTATATGTATTGGACCACTTTATAATAGCCTTGTCTAATTTCGCCAGCGGGCCCCTATTTTCAAAGCAGGCAAATATCACTTTGGCATCGGCAGTAAACATGTTGGTCGGCGAAATCGGGCTGTTATCGGACTGATTAACCTGGATGGAGAATGACAGCATATTCTCGCCTTTTGGCTTGAAGTCATAAGCGGCTTTCCTGAGTATATTGACCACATCGGCTGGCTTACGGTCTCTATAGGTTTCTTCGGTAACAGCCAATCCAAAATACTCCTCTATCTTTTGTTTTAGATACTCCTGTGGCATCACGTTCAGAACGGTTTCTATCACGCTGTCCGGGATAACGCGGATAATGTCCAATATTTCGTTAGGCGAGGTTTCATTGAGAACCTTGTCCATTTCTTTAGGTGATGTGATGTCCACGCCTTCTATTTTAAATGGGCCGGATTCCTTTTCTCCTGGTTTATATACCTTGACCAGAGACGCTTCCGGAGTCGCGGTGACGGGTTTTTCCGGCTTCGGCATTAATTTAAGTGTGTGTTCCCGTGCGACAGAACCGTTATCGTAATACTGGCGGATAATTGTTTCCTTTTCTGTGATGTTGACTACAGTCCAGCGGCCGTAATTTTGGGAGTGCAGGAAATTACCTTCCTGACACATTTGTTCCTGATTTGTCAGGATATTCGTGATAAAGGCTGATTTGAACTGAGGGAGAATAACCGCATTGGTCATCTGGAATTCCAGGTTCATCGGTTCCTCTTTACCAACCAAAGCTGTGGCAGTAGCGGTAGCCGGTTCAATCGGCTTTGGTGCAGCACTTTGTTCGTGAGGTTGTAGCTGTCCCGGTTGCGATGAGGTTTGCTTGCCCTGGAATTGCGGGTAGTATTGATAGGAAGTAAAGACAGCAATGACTCCGAGTAGAATAATTGCAACTGCGCTGATAACAATAATTTTCTTCATATATTTCTCCTGTCAATCAGTTTTTACCCGCGAAAGATAAAAAGGTTGTATGTATATTTATAAGAAATTATACTTATGTTAACCCCGTTAGAAATAGGTCGTCCCGTCGAATCGGGATGACCGTGTTATTAAAATCATCCTCCGCACGTAAACCATTATTAAAATGAATCCATCGATAAATATTAAATCAAATACTTCTAACGGGGTCAAGGAATTTATTAGCTCTGGCTTTCCGGGTTGGCAGGGGTGCGCTTACGCAGCAGTTCCCAGAGAGTAATGATAATAGCTACGACAAAGAAGAGCACGATAGGGGCGTAGTAATAATCGCCGGTTTTGGACCAGTTGACCAGCTTGGTCAGCCGTCCGATAGCCAGCGATTCACGGGCCATTACGGTGTAGCCGAAGGCCGCGCCGAAAGCAATCATCATGTAATATATACCGGTCCGGGCGACACCCTTGATAACCCCTTTGTGCTCTACCGAGAAGAAGAAATAAATCAGGACGGCTAAGACGCCGATGAGGATTATTATTGTGTTGGCAGTCTGGAGTAAAGTAATATCCTTTCCCCAGAGCGGTTGAAGCGTCGGGATTATCTGTTTGAATATCGTGGCCGATATGGCATTGGGTATAATCATTCCAGAGCCGGCGCCGATAATAAATGCAAAGGAATAGCGGGACAGCCAGCCAATCTTAGATGAAAATCGCGTCAGCATAAAGACGCCCAAGACCAGCGGAATAATCAGCCAGAAGGTTTCGTATGGCTCCAACTGCGTATCCAGTTTGTAATTGAGTGTGTGCAGCGTTACCCGTTTTAACGGCAGGATTAAGTCGGGCCAGACCACGACGTACCAGGCGTAGCATAATCCGTATCCGGCGCTTAATCCAACATAGATGTATTCGCCCAATTTAAATAGGGGGTTGTCTTTGTAAAGGAAACTGTACATCATCAGGGTGAACCCGACAGCCAGCCAGACCTCAATGACCTGCAATGTGAAGATTGTTTCTATCATACTTTTGGTTTTCTGCGCGACAGGAAATAAGCTGCATTTCCGATAATTATCAATAGAATAATTAAAGAATGAACTACGGTCTGAGGTTTCATGCTTTCCGTGGCTGTTCCTCTATGCTGGATTAATGCCTCGTATTGTGAGGCGGCCCCTAATCCGCCCACCAATCCCAGGAGTTGCCCTGATTGCAGGTAGGGATAATAATCTGTGGCCATGACGCCGGTGCATCCGGCGCCTAAAGGCATCTTACCTTTTTCCTTGCCGAAGATAATCCACGTATCAACCGCATTGCCGGCTGAAATGCACATCGCATATTTTATATCCCTGAGTGATTTGACCCCTTTAAGAACCGGTAAATCTTTAGTCTTGTTGCCTTTGTGGTCTTCCGGGTAAGTGAAAGAAATATCCTGGCTTATATTTAATATAACAGAACTTACGCCTGGCTTATAGGGCATTATGGCAAAATCAATCCCTTCCTGTTTGTTAAATTCTTTGGAGGTCTTAATGAAGATGTCGCTCATAGTGCCGTAGGCGGACGGGCCCCAGATAGTCATCCCGACAACCCTCAGATTTTGTCTGAATCCGTGGCGCAATACTGCGGTAGCTATCGGTCTTAATTCTTCATCGGATGAAGGGTCAAAATCAAGCGAGAGGATTATGGGCGAGCCGGCCGGTAGTTTCTCTATATGGTCATAGATGCTTTTTACCACCTTTGACGAGGTGTCGGGAAGTTTTATATTTTCCTTTATAATAACAGGAATAATAATGGCTAAGGCAACCAGGATGAAAATTAGCCAGCGCGTCATATTGAAATTCATTTCTTTAGTCATAATTAATCCTTGCCGCCGCCTAAGTAAGACCGTTCAATGCCGAAGATAATCCTTAATGAAAAAGCTATGGAGCCCATAGCAATACCGAAAAGAAGCGCCCGTTTTGCCGCAGTAGTCGGCACAGTAAAGAGCCAGACCATAATATCCGGAATACCCTGCCAGAGCATTTGGCCTAAAGGCGTTTGACCTAACATAATAATCACGGCGGCCACCAATAGCAGAGTGGCCTCTATGCTGCGCGCCCTGAAAGTCCTGAAAGCGGCTGAGGCGATAAAGAATCCGATAATTGAAAACATCGTGGCTGAAAGCGGCGTGATACCGTGTTTGAAAACCCAGTCCAGAAGCCCACCTTCTCCTATTCCGCTGATTAAATACCATTTCGGCGCTTCTGATGGCGCTGTCCCAGGGCTGAACCAGCCAATCACCGACGGTAAAAATCCGGACGCGACGCTGATTATAAATGCTGTAAACATTATTACGCTAAACCCCCAGCCTGGAACCCCGCGACGAATCTGCACAGAATGGAAATGCAGTAAACTCCAGATACCTAAAAGCAACGAAATACCCCCGATAATCATTATCCATTTGTTAACCCAGAGAAGGAAGTATTGCGACCATTGATGGGGGACAAAATACTGGACAATAAAGAGCATCCCCATTATAAATGCGATAGCTAACGGCAACTGTCGTCTGAGCATAGTTAAAACGTTCTAAACAGATTAGTTAAAAAAGCAATTCCGGAAGTGCTTAAGCCGGAGCCGACGAGTAATATCAAGATAATGAGGCCCTTGCTTACATCCTGTCCTTTCAGCGATCCTAATTGGAGCGGTTCTCTTGACAAATAGGCGGAAGAAGCATATAGCTCCTCGCCCATTAAGGTATAATCGCAGGTGGTGATAAAGAAAGGTAATTGTGTAATAGAATCGGTCCCGGCAATCTGCATAGCTCCGGTAGCAGCTCCGGTTTCAGCCAGAAGTAATGCCTCGGCATAGTAATACCCCATATAAATATTAGCCGCCGGTTTATGTCGCATCATCATTCCTTCTACCGCCGCCGCATAGGCGAACTGGTCATTGGTAACAAAGAAGATATTATCTTGCTTAAAGGCATCAGGTCGGCCGGCTTCTACATACGCTTCTTTTACTACTTCCTGGCAGACCGACATTACGATGGGGTCATAGCAGGGGACCATTATCTGCGAATCGTAGTTAGCCACCTTACGGGCAACTTTACCTAAAATGCTGGTCGAGGCAATTGTGGAAAGCGAGTCCATGCCGTGCAGTCCGTTCAGATAGAGAATCGGCTTGCCCATTTCAGTTGCCCGTCCGATGGTTTCTTCTATAGCATCCAAACCCGGGATGCGCCTGATAAAAAGATTGGGGTTATTACGGGCCGCCCTGATAAAGAACATTATAAGGCCCGAGAAGAATATGACGCAAATCAGTATGTTGACCTTTGACGTATCAAACCAGTTGCCTTTGGGAGTAGCCGAAACAACCGCTGGGAACTCTATGGTATTAGAATTGTCTGTTATTGTCAGATTGAAATATGTAGTAGTCGTGGCTGGAACTTCATAGAAATGCCACAGTTTATTGTTTTCGCTTAAACCAAAGTATTGCGGAAAATCCGATTTGTATGAGGTGGTGGAAAGAATTGGGTCCGACTGTGTCCAGGGACCATCCGGTGATGGGCTGGTGGAAATGATATATTTTACGCCTTCGCGGTCATTTTCTGATACCTTCCAGGTCAAGCCAATACTACCGCTTGCATCATTAGGCGTATCAAAGGCGGTAAATTCTTCTGGCGGGGTTAAGGATTGTCTGTCCTGAGCTAAAACCGGTAAAGAACAAACAATTACTAAAACCGTTAACCCTGCAATTAACAACTTTGGGTTCATAATGCCGGATTTTATAACAGACATAGTGAATGTGGTCAAGGAAATATCTTATTACTTTATTAGTGGTATCCAGTCCTGAAAAAGGAATTCCAGTCGCCCGATTAGTAGCGAGATACGGGCCATAACTGTGTAGCCAAACGAGGCCCCGAAACCGACCATTATAAACAAAATGCCTATTTTGCTAACCGAACTAACAATCCCCTTATGTTCACTCGAGAAGAAGAAATAAATCATAACGCAAAGCACACCGACTACAATAAGGATGCTGTTAATATCGGTCATCGGCAACATAGTACCTTGTAGTTGTTTTAGCATACTGGCCTGGATTATTAATGGTAGGTTAATGCCAGTGGAAATCCCCAGAACAAAAGCAATAGTGATCCGGCTGAGCCAGTCATATTTCTGAAAGAATCTGGAAAACATCAGGCATCCAATAAGCGCCGGAAAAATTAACACCCAATCGCCTTCATGAAAAATGGGGTTTATTAATCTTGGCAATACTATCTGGTAATAACTTATTACTATAGAGTAACCTACCGAAACTCCAACGAAAAGATGTTCGGCTGCCTTGTAAAGAGGATTGTCTTTATATAAGAATGAATATATGGCTAAGGTCAAAAGAGCCGCTATCCAAACATAGATATCTGATGACATATTGTTTTACGCCTTTTTACTTCGCGTCATAAAGTAGGCAATATTACCTACAACTATTAAAACCAAAATTAATAAGTGGGCGATGGACTGAGAATCCATTCTGATACAACCCTTATCCGGTTTATTAATCAGGAGTTCGTATTCAGCCGCACTTCGCAACCCCCCCATCAGTCCGATAATCTGCTTGGTCTGGAGATACGGGTAGAGGTCGGCTGCGCCTACTGCAGTGACTCCGACTGCCAAATCGGCATTATACATCGTAACTGCCGTTCCGATATAGCCGGTTCCTGAAGCAGTATAATCAACAATAAGCCCAATATCTTTGTATGTCCGCACATTTTTCATCACCGGTAGTTCCTCTATTTTAGTTCCTTTATAATCAGCCGGGAATGTTTTGTGAATATCCTGTCCCATTCCCAGGGTGACCGGTCCCGCCTGGAATCCCAGGTTCACATAATCTGTTCCTTCTTGTTTATTATATTCTTTGGCTGCCTCCTGTAACGCCATTTCACCTATACCAACACCTGTAATAACAAGTGAAACACAAACCACTTTGATATTATGCCTGAAGCAGTGCCTGATTACCGCCAGGGTCATCGGATATAGTTCAGGCATAGTAGATGGGCTATAGCTGATGGAAATAAGGACAGTTGAACCTTCAGGTAACTTTTCTATATGGTCATAAATGGCTTTAACCGGTGGCTGGATACCTTTTATAGGCAGTCCTATCTTAAATATCAACGGCAGGAGCACCGCCAGAAATACAAGGGCGAAGATAATACGTCTATCAAGTTTTGACAGCATTTTCCAGAATTCCATTAATTCTTACTCCTTGCTTCCTAAATAAGACCTTTCGATACCGAATATTATTTTCAATGATGTTGCCATCATACCCAGGCATACTCCCAGAAGGATTCCTCTTTTCTGCGCCATATTAGGGACTACCATAATCCATTCTGTGAAGGAAGGCAATCCATCCCACACCAATGAACCAAAGGATACCCGGCCCAGCATTACAATAAATGCCGTAACCAGGAGAATGGTCGCCACGGCAGTTCTGGCCCGGAATGCCCTGAAAGCGGCTGATGCCATATAAAACGCCAGGATTGAGAACATTGTTGAATCCAGCGGGATAAATACTGATTCGTATGCCTTGGCAAGAGGGACTCCTTGAACACCCCAGCCAAAGCCGACTATACACATAAATGCAATTCCGGCAAAGGTTATGACGCTGTAGCCCCAACCTTCTCTTTGGTGGGATATCTTAAAATAATGCAATCTGAATAAACTTGCTAATCCGATTAACAGGAAGAAAGATCCGATAATTGGTAGCCACCTTGTTGTCAATTCAGTAAAGAATGTTTGAGCCAACGGATTGGAGCGCGGTATGAAAAACCACATTATCATTGCCATACCACCCACGAACGTAAGAATTAACGGTAATTTACGTTTATACATAACCTATATCTTAAACAGATTAATAAACCAGCAGAATATATCAGTTTGCATTGTTGCATTCAGTGTTGCGCAGACGACTCCGGCAATAATTATTAGCATCAGGATAAACTTACTATAATCTTGTCCCTTAAGCGAACCCAACAATAATGGTTCTCGTGATAGGTATGCGCTGGCCGCATACAATTCCTCACCTATTAGGGTGTAATCACAGGCAACGAAAAAGAAGGGGAGTTGTGCCACGGCATCGGTTCCGGCAATTTGTATTGCCCCGGTTGCCGCGCCGGTTTCAGCCAGCAGCAACGACTCTGCCCAGAACATACCCATATAAAAATTAGTGGCCGGTTTTTCTCGGACCATAATACCGGATACCGCAGCTACATATCCAAACTGACTATCCGTTACAAAAAATATATTGTCCGGCCTGAATGCGTCCGGTCTGCCTTTATTAATATATGCATTTTTAACTACTTCCTGTTGGATGGTCATTACTAATGGGTCGCGGCAGGGAACGATCAGTTTAGTATCATACTCCGCGGTCTTTTCGGCTACCTTACCAAGAATATTAATTGCCGCAATTGTGGCAACATCATCCAGGGTGCTTAGACCAGGCACATAAAGAATCGGTTTACCCATCTCGGTTGCCCGGCCAACAGCTTCTTCCACTGCCTCAAGGCCGGAAATCTTTCTGACAAAGAATGACCTGCCTTTTCTGGCGTGATAGATGAAATATAGAATCATGGCGGAAAATATCACCAGGAAAATCAGGACATTGGTCTTTTGGACTTCATACCAGTCAGGGAAATTAAATGAGAGAGAAATGAAGCAGAATTGGTTCTGCATAGAACTTATCAGATTATAAATCATTGTGGAGCATTTTCTCTTTCTACTCTAAACTGTCAAGTAATTAAGCACAATTATTTAAACTCGCCTGTTAGTATTTTATCTTTTTCGCTGAAGGTGAAAAGTTCATCCGGCTGTTTGGCCCGGACCGAAATGTTCTTCAGGTCCAAAACCATATTTGCCGGTGATGTGCCGCAGACATTCTGGTTCCGGCGGCCATATTGGGTATAGCAAGGCGAAACCGTATCAATGAAAGAGAATCCTTTGTGAGTTAACGCCTTTTTAATATATTTTACCAGTTCCTTTACATGAAATACCGTGGAACGGGCGATATAGGTGGCTCCCGCGCCCCAGACGAGTTTACACAGGTCAAACGGCGGTTCTGATGCGCCTTGCGGCGTGGTGGCCGTCTTTGCTCCGCAAGGCGTGGTCGGCGCCACCTGGCCGCCGGTCATTCCGTAGATGGAATTATTAGCGCAGATAACGGTTAATTCTATGTTGCGCCGGGCCGCATGAATCAGATGATTGCCGCCGATAGCCGCCAGGTCGCCGTCTCCGCTGATAACCACGACCTTTAACGCCGGATTAAATAACTTAATACCGGTGGCATAAGCAATCGGGCGACCGTGCAAGGTATGCAGGGTATCAGCCGCAAAATGCGGGCTAGGAATCCAGGCCGCGCAGCCAATCCCGGAAACGAACACCATCTTATCTATATCCAAAGATAATTCATCTAGGGCCCTTAGGATGGCCTGCATTAGGATGCCGTGCCCGCATCCCTGGCAGAATGGTGTCGGAAATACCTCTGGCCTGATGTATTTATCTAATTTCATTTAGTTTGTCTGCTATTTCACTGGCGGTAATAACCGTGCCGTTGGTCTTGTTGTATTGTTCCACCGGTAGAGCAGTGAATCGTTGTATTTCGCGGACAATTTGTCCCTGATTCATCTCCGGAACAACAATCTTTTTAACGGTTTTGGGAAGTTCCCTAAATATCCCTTCCGGAAAAGGCCAAATGGTTTTAAGGCGGATAAGTCCCACTTTATGTCCATCAGCGCGGGCCGTCTGAACCGCCTTTAAAGCGCTCCGGGCCGTAAATCCATAGGCAATCACTATGGTCTCGGCGTCTTCTATATGATAACTTTCATATGAGATGATTTTATCCGTATTTTGCTTTATCTTATTGCAGAATCTGGCGACTGATGTTGCCTGGGCTTCAGGCGACTGGGTCTTGCGATAGCCCCATTCATCGTGGGTCGAGCCGGTGACGGAAAGCTTCCGGCCCTGGCCGAACATCGGCATCGGCGTGACGCTGTTGTCTTTGGAATTGCCAAAGGTCGGGAGATCGGTATGGTCCACGCGATTTACAACCGGAATATCGGGAGATATCACGGCAGATTCTCTTATGTGTCCGACGGCTTCATCAGCCAGCAGGAATACCGGGACGCGGTATGTCTCGGCCAGGTTAAATGCCTGGATGGTCATTTCATACATCTCGGTGGCAGACCAGGGCGATAGGGCAATGATTTCGTAGTCGCCGGATGCGCCCCAGCGGACCTGCATCACATCGCCGGAAGCCGGCTTGGTGGCCTGCCCGGTGGACGGACCGGCGCGCTGGACATCCACAATTACGCAGGGCGTCTCGGTCATTATGGCGTACCCGATATTTTCCAGCATCAGTGTCAGTCCCGGTCCGGAAGTAGCGGTCATGGCCTTGGCGCCGGCCCAGGTTGCGCCGATGACCGCACCCATAGAGCCGATTTCATCCTCCATCTGGACAAAGACGCCGCCTACCTTGGGCAATTCGCGGGCCATCTGCTCCATTATCTCGCTTGAGGGCGTAATCGGATATCCGGCATAAAACCGACAGCCGGCCTTGATAGCGCCCAAGGCACAGGCCTCATTTCCTTGGAGAAATTGTGGCATCTTTTAAACTCTTTACTTCTATGGCCAGATCCGGGCAATGCAGTTCGCATTCCAAGCAACCGATGCATTTCTTCTGGTCAATGACCTGGGCCAGCAGATAGCCGCTGGCCATTGGCTCCTGGGACATGGCCAGGACCTTCTTCGGGCATATCTCAACGCAGATAGCGCAACCCTTGCAGCGGTCATCTATTATTTGGACTGTAAACTCTTTTTTCATTACACCTTGCGTAACACTTTGCCGATTATCTCAATAGCCACGTCAATATCGTTCTTAGTGATAATCAATGACGGCGAGAAACGGATGTTATTCTCTCCACAACCGACCAGGAGAATGCCTTTCTTAAAGCACTCGTTGACAATCCTGATCCGTCTGGCCGGGTCTTTGGCCTTGGTCTTGCGGTTCTTTACTATTTCTATTCCGACCATCAAGCCCATGCCTCTGACATCGCCGATAAAATCATATCTATTCTGGAGCGCTTTAAGCCGTTTAATCAGATAGTCGCCGGTAATGCGGGCGTTTTCCATTAATGATTCCTCAAGCATCTCTATGGTTTTGAGCGCGGCCGCGCAGCAGACCGGATTGCCGCCAAAGGTATTGGCGTGCGCGCCGGTTGGCCAGGTCATAATGCTGGACTTGGCGACCATAACGCTTAACGGCAGGCCTGACGCGATTCCCTTGGCAATGCAGACCATGTCCGGCTCCACCTTCCAATGTTCGATAGCGAACATCTTTCCGGTTCGGCCTAATCCGGATTGAATCTCATCAACTACCAGCATAATGCCGTGCTTGGTGGCAATGGCCCTGAGTTTCTGGAAATATCCGTTCGGCGGAACCACGTAGCCGCCCTCGCCCTGGATGGGCTCAATAACAACCGCCGCCACATCTTCAGGCGGCGCGACCTTAGCAAAAATAACATCCTCTAAATATGACAGGCAGGCCAGGTTACATTTGGGATACGTCAGATTAAAGAGACAACGATAGCAATACGGATAGGGGATATGGGTGACTTCAGAAAGCATCGGGGAAAAATGCCGCCGCTGTGATGCTTTGCTGGCGGTCAGAGACAGGGCGCCCATGGTCCGTCCGTGGAAAGAGCCGATATAGGCAATCATCCTTGGACGGCGCGTATGATAGCGGGCCAGTTTAATCGCCGCCTCAACTGCCTCGGCACCGGTGCAGGCCAGGAACGCTTTCTTGGCAAATTTACCGGGCGTAATCCGGCACACCGCCTCGGCTACGTCTGATTGCCAGCGGTAATAAAAATCCGTGCCGATCATGTGGATTAACTGCTCGGCTTGCTCCTGAATAACCCGAACCACCTCCGGATGGCAATGACCGGTTGCATTGACTGCCACACCGGCGTTCATATCCATATAACGGTTGCCGTCCGGGTCCTCGACCATCATTCCGTAGCCGCGTTCGGCAACAAACGGATATCCGCGCGTGTATGAAGGCGAGATATACTTGGCGTCCTTGGCCAATACCTTCCTGGCTTCAGGCCCGGGTGGGGCGATTTTGATTAGGGGGCGGTTTGCGTTTTGGTGCAGCATGTTCTCATTCCTTTCTACGTGAACTCAATCACAATACTGTAACTTCCTCCACCGTACTGTCATAAATCCAGATAACCTAAAAACCGCGGTTATGTAAAGAATTTCTCGGCTTAATAATTGACTTTATGAAAGGTGTTTGTTACAAGGTAATCCAGGAGCAGAATGGTTTATGGATGACTTGATACAATTAGGCGCCTATGTGGTGATTATCCTTGTCATCGGAGGCGCCTCGGTAATAAAGAAAATAATCGAAGCCCAGAAGCGCCGCAAAGAGGCAGAGCAAAGCCAGGTCAAGACCTTGCGCTTGGAACCGACATATTCCCGGGAACCCCGGCAGCCAAGCGCGCCGGAAACCGAAGAGCCGGACAGCGAAATAGTCCTGGAATCAGAGTCAGCCAGCGAGTCCGGCCAAAAGCCCAGAATCGAGGATATTCTTAAGGAAGTATTTAATATCCCGACCATGACGCAGAAGCGGGATACGGTAATAAAAAGTATCACCCGAAAACAAAAGGGAATCCAACAGCCAGTTGAAAAACCGCAGCTGGTCAGCGCGGCGGTTGAAGAGCCGGTCCCGACGCCAGCCGAGACCGTCACGGCCAGCGCGGAACCGAGTTGGGAGGTCTTTGCCACCGGGTTGAAGAACCGGGGACTGACCGAGATACAGCAGGCGGTCGTTATGTCCGAGCTAATCCAAAAGCCAAGGGCAAGGAGGATGGGACGGTAAACCACAGATTTCACTGATTACACAGATAATTTATTGTTTTCTGAAATCTGTGCCATCTGAGTAATCTGTGGTCGGTTTATTAAGCCGGTGTGGCGGAATGGCAGACGCGCTAGATTCAAAATCTGGTCCCCTTAGGGGGGTGAGGGTTCAACTCCCTCCTCCGGCATTAGCAACTTTTGCCCCTTTAGGGGCTTAGAGTTGCTTATCCCGTAGTCTCTGAGGGATGGAGAGACCATAAGCACGGATTACCTGTGAACATCCGTGTTAATCTGTGGTTTAACTTCTTATGTCCAAAGGCTTAGTTATTGTCATCACCGGCCATGGCAAGGGCAAAACCACCTCAGCCCTGGGCCAGGCGCTCCGGGCCGCAGGCCAGGGCCTCAAGGTCCTGATGATTCAGTTCTTAAAGAGCTCCCATATCTACGGCGAGATTACCTCGGCCAAGAAACTCCATCCGGACTTCGAGATCATCCAGGCCGGCAAGGATTGCGTCCATACCAAGAAAGCCCACGATTGCACGGACTGTAACTTCGAATGCCACGTGGATATCAAGAATCCGTCGGTTGAGGACAAGGAAGCCGCCCAACGCGCCTTTGCCCTGGCCCAGGAAAAGATTATGTCCGGCAAATACAACCTGATTATCCTCGATGAAATCATCTATGCCATTGATTACGGCCTGCTCAGCGTGGACAGCGTCCTGAAACTTATTAACAGCCGGCCGCCGGACCTGCATCTAATCCTGACCGGCCGCAATGCGCCCATCCAGTTGACCCGCGAGGCCGACCTGGTCAGCGAGATACTGGAAATCAAACACCAGTTCCACCAGGGTATGAAATCGGTTCGGGGAATTGATTTTTAACCGCGGATTACACAGATTATATAATGATTTCCCAATACGCTATTGTCCGCAACGTTGCCAAGACCTATGACAAGTGTATTAAGCCAGCCATGTCAACCGCGCCAATAGATGTCCGCCTGGCACAGAAACAGCATCAGGCATACTGCAAGACGTTGAAGGCATTGGGATTAAAAATGATTAATATAGAAGCCGATGATCGGTTCCCGGACTGCTGCTTTGTGGAAGACCCGGCTATTGTGATAGGGGATACGACCATTATCTCACGGATGGGAGTTAAGTCAAGAATCGGAGAAGAGCGCGCGGTGGAGAAAACCCTATCCCGCCACAAGAAGATATACCGGATTAAACCGCCTGGCACGATTGAAGGCGGGGATGTCCTGCGAATCGGCCACCGGATTTATATCGGACTGTCCGAACGCACCAATATATCAGCCATCAAACAGGTCAGAACTATCGCAGCGAAATATGGATGTGAAGTTATCCCGGTTCGGGTCAAAGGCATGATTCATCTCAAGACAGGATGCACCTATTTAGGGAATAACTGCATAACCCTGGTGCAAGGGCAGTTGGACGCCAAGCCGTTTGCCGGATATAAGAAGATAATCATCCCCAAGTCAGAATCCTACAGTGCCAATTGTTTATCAGTTAACGGGACCATCTTGATACCGAAGGGCTATACTAAGACCAGGCAGATGATTAAAAACGCTGGTTTCAAGATAAAAGAATTGGATATGTCCGAATTCCGCGCTGGCGGTGGCAGTCTGACCTGCTTATCGGTTATATTATCGGTAATCAATAACTCTTGACAACAAGGCGTGTCGCATATAAAATTTGATATATGAAACCCAGATATATTATCTGTGCGGTTTGTTTGGCGGCCATTTCAATCGTATCGCTCATCGGCGATGAAGATGTCGCCCGGGCCATGCTCAAAAAGGGCGATGAGTCCTTACAGAAAAACGATTCAGCCAAGGCCATTGAACTATACAGAAAGGCCCTAAAGGAATATCCCAACCTGCCTGAAGCCTATTTCGGCCTGGGCAACGCCTACGCCAAAACCGGGGATAAGCGCCGGGCGCGCCGAAACTTCGAAGAATGCATCCGGGCAGTCAAGGCAATGTCAAAGCCATCCAGCGCCCAACAATCGCTTCAGAAAGATGCCACTAACCGGCTCAATAACCTGGATAAGGGACGGCAGGAATTGGCCGGGCTGGAAAAGAAATATATCGAGCAATCCCTGGCGCTGGCCAAGCGCTTGGTCAAGAAAGACCTGCCGCTGGCCGAATCCATACTCAACTCAATTGCGGCCATGGATCCGACCAATGCCGAAGCCGCCAAGCTCCGGCAGGAATTAGGACAAGCGCGTCAGTTGCCATCCTGGCAGTTGTTATTTAACGGACAGAACCTTGACGGCTGGAATCCGCAGCGCGCCTCCAATTGGAATGTTACAGATGGTATCCTGGTCTGCGATACGCCTGAAGCCGAGGTTAATTTCCGGCCCCAGCCAAACTTCAGCGGCGAGTATAAATTGCTCATGGAGTTCAAGATAGACGCTTTCTATAAGGAAACTGGCGGTATCGGGGTAGTATTAGGAAATAAAAATAATAAGGACGGCTCGATAGCTGTTTTGATAATCAAGAAGGAGGGACTATCCCTGGCCGAGCTTAAACCAGACGGTGCGCTGGATCTAAAATTCGAGAATCTGCCCGAGAGTTCAAATTTGTCGGATTGGAATAAGCTGGTGCTGGGTGTTTCTTATACCGGGCTTAAATGCCATCTTAATGACCGGCTGGTTTTTGAATATACGGCAGACCGGGAGAACTTCTTCCAGGGCGGAACCGGCATCTGGATGCAACGCGCCAAAATCCTGGTCCGGAAAATGCAATATATCAGACAATGATGAAATACCTTTTGTTGGGATTGGTCTTGTTAGCCGGTTCGGTCGGGCTCTATCCGGACGAGGATACGGCGTCTATTTATCTCAAGAAGGCCCAGGAGCTGGCCAGGAAAAAGGCCTACAAGGAGGCGCTGGACAATTTCAATAAGGCCATCAATGAAGCGCCGGAACAGGTTGACGCCTACCTGGCGCTGGGCGAGCTGTACCGTGATATCAATGAAAGCGATGAGGCCGTGGCCAATTTCCGCAAGGCCCTGGCGCTAATCGAACAAAAGGGCAGTCCGGATAAATTCAAATCCGTCCAGAATAAGATTAATTCCTATCTGGCCGAATATGACAAGAACCGCCAGGAATTAGTAAAATTCCGTGACCAATTCCTGCAGTCGTTATGGTCGCTGGTGGTGAAGTATGAAAAGGACGACTTGCAATTCGCCCTGTTAGTAACCGAGCGGGCGCTCAAGATTGACGCCACTAACGCCCTTTTTATTAATAAGCGCCTGGAACTCAGCAAGGCCATCGGCGAACTGGGTAAGGAACAGATGGCCTCGCTCTTTAACGGGACTGATTTGGACGGCTGGAAGGGCGCATCTGAGGACTGGCAGGTGGAAAATGAGGCCATCAGGTTTGAGTGTGACAAACCGGAGATTTTATCCGGGTTGTCGTATAAGATCAAACTGGAAAGCGACTACGTCTTCACGTCAAAGTTCAAGATGGAAAAAGTCTATGGCAGCCAGAATTTCCTGATGCTGGCGTTCGGCTATCAGAGCCTGTCGAACAATTACGCCTTCGGCATCTTTGACCAGAAACTGGCCCTGGTCCGGCACGAGGGAGATAAACCCTACCGGAAAATTAAGGAGAAAGAACTGCCGCCCGGCATTGACCTGGTCGGCTGGAACGAATTAACCGTTGAGGTCTATGGCGACGCCGTACGCTGTTACCTGAATGGCGATTTGTGCCTGGAGATGGAAGAATCCGACAAAACTAATCTGCGTGGCTTGGTGGCCCTGGTCGGCAATAACTGCTCCGGCTATTTCAAGGACATCATGTATTCCAGCGAGGAATAGGCGAATCAAAATGCTTCGTAAAATATTCCTGATATTGTTATGTCTGGCTATGGTGTGGGGCGCAGGTTGCCGCAAGAACGTTGTTCCGGTCAACAGTCAGGCCGAATCAATAACCGTCAATGGCCTGACGCGCACCTATTGGGTTCATCTGCCTGCTTCCTATGATAAATCCCGGGCTCGGCCGCTGGTGATTGTCCTGCACGGCGGTGGCGGGACCGGAGAGAAGATGATTAACCACACCCTGGGTGGATTGAATACGCTGGTCGACAAGGAAGGTTTTATCGCGGTCTATCCGGACGGCATAGAGAAACACTGGAATGACGGACGGCCCCAGGCCATCTCCCGCGCCCATAAAGAGGGTGTGGACGATGTCGGATTCATCTCGGCTTTGATTGGCCGGCTGGACAAGGAATTCGGGATTGACCGCAAGCGGGTCTATGTGACCGGTATCTCCAACGGCGCCAAGATGTCTTTCCGGCTGGCCTGCGAGATGACCGATAAGATTGCAGCCATTGCCGCCGTAGGCGGTTCTATGGTGGATCCTGTGTCCGTGTATAAGAAACCGTCCCGGCCCATATCGGTTATGGTCATTCATGGCACGGACGACCCACTGGTGCTCTATAACGGAGGTCCGATACGTATTCCATTTAGTAAGCGCGATTTCGGGAGTTCAATCCCAGTGCTTGATGCGGTCAAGTTCTGGGTCACCCATAACCAGTGCCAGCCGGAACCGGTCTCGACTGAAGAAGCGGACTTAGACCCGAATGACGGCACGCGGGTCCATAAAGAGATTTATTCCGGCGAGGCAGAGGATACCGAGGTGGTTTTTTATAAGATACAGGGCGGCGGCCATACCTGGCCCAACGGGTACCAATACCTGTCCGAGAAATTGGTCGGCAAGACCTGCCGCGATATAGATGCCAACACAGTTATCTGGGAGTTCTTTAAGAGACATAAACGGGAATAAGGAATTAAGATGAACGATAAGTTATTATACGCATTAATCATTCTTGGCGTTGCGGCAGGTTTTGCGATACCGGCCTTTTTGGGCGCTTGGTTATGGGATAAGTACAAGAAATCTTGCGTATTCGCGTTAAACTCTATCCTGGTCGGGTATCATTTGCCGGAGAAGGGAAATATCGGCGAGATTCATCGTGTCACTTTTCATACATATTATGGCATCTTGCTTTTGTGGGTTCAGACGGAACATATCATACCCTTTGACCCGGCAAATGTGGAACCGACTGCTGAATTACTGTGGGCTTTACTGAAGTTTAATCTTAAGCGAGGTACTAGTATCCGTCTTGGAGTAATTATGCCGATTTTATCGTATCTTGAATATCGCTCGGCTATCAAGACGCTGCGAATACATCAGTTAACTGATAAACAGTAAAACCGTTATGTTCTGTCCCCATTGCGGACGGAAGAACCGCATAGTAAAGCAATATAAAACGCTATTTGATTGACATTTAAGGTTTGGCAAGCGAAACTATCAGACAACTGATTAATAATCTGACGAAAGGAAGCATACAGTATGGAACACGCAGTGAGAAAATGGTTGCCGGTTCTGGCTCTCGCGGTATTTACATTTGTTGCAACGGCCTGCGACCGGTTTTCCCCGAATAAGCCTTCACGCGAAACCAAGACGACCACGCCGCCGCCGGCGGCCCCGAAGATTGCCGGGCCGGAGGCCTTTGTTTCGGAAAAGGGCAATTTTACGGTGACGCTTCCACCGGGCTTTCCGCCTTTCACGGTGACCGGAGGGGACAGCGAAGACCAGAATGACATTGCCCTGTCCTATACGTCCGAGAAACACGGCCAGGATGCCTGCCTGGTTATGGTTAATAGCAACTCCATCTGGGACGGGATGGACCCGAAGACCGTGCTGGACGCCGGCCGGGATGGCGGCGTAAAATCCAATCCGGGAAATACCCTGGAACGTGAGGTTGATTTCAAGTTAGGCGGCTATCCGGGACGGCGGATTTTTATCACCCAAAAGAGCGGCCTGGAAACCTATTATATGCGCGATGATATTGTTCTGGTCAAAACCCGGCTTTACCAGATTATGTATATTTCGAACAAAAAAGCCGATTTGAACACGCCAAAAATCCTGGCCTATTTCAATTCATTCAGGCTGACTAATGTGCCGGCGGCCGAAGTGGTCGGGGAAACACCTCAGCCGTCAACCAAACGCCGGCTGGAATTCACCCTGCCGACTGACTGGATAAACCAGTTAACCGAACCGCAGAAGGATGGTTCAACTACGACCATTATGGACTTCACCAAGGGTGAAGATCTCAGGGGGCTTTATATCCTGAGCGAAGGGGTCGGTAATACCAAGGTCGAGACCCTGATTCCGCCTTTTATGGAGGGCATAAAAGGAACCGATGACAGCACGGCCTTTTATGATTTTGAGGAACTGGGCCGGACCAAGACCGCCTGGGGCGGGATTCGCCAGGATTGTCGGGCCAGCCGGTCTGATGATGACGCCCGGGTTTACTGGTCCAACGTCTTTATCGTCCTGGACGGAAATTTCTACGTGGTCAGCGTCATTACACTCGATGACAATACGCAGACGTATCAGTCTGAGGTTAACAGCTTCTTTGACAGTATTACCGTCCGGTAGAGATTCCATAAAAGAAATAAGAAACACTTGACACGCCGCCGCCGATTAGGTATCTTACTCTTGACCGCAGCATTCACCCAGCTCCTGTGATAAGGGCTGGGTTCACGTGTATTACCAGCCACGTCCTGCCGCCTACTTTAAGGAGCCAGATTTGAAAAACAAGAAGAGTATCAGCGTTTTAGCTGGATTGTTTATCATCGCCGGAATGGTCCTGGTGCTGGAGAATTACGCCCTGCTCCGGGGCATCAGCCAGTTCTGGCCCGGCCTGATTCTGATAACCGGTAGTGGCTTTGTCCTGCTGTTCTTCAGCCGTCATCGCCAAGACCCGGCGCTTATCTGGCTGGGTTCGTTTATGGTTGCGCTAAGCATCTTTTTCCTGTGCCTGAATAACACGGCCTGGGCGACCCTGTCCTATCTCTGGCCGGTATTCCTGGGCATTGTCGGCCTGAGTTTCTTGGTTACCGGCATCTTTGTAAAAGGCCGGACTTATGCCTATCTGGCGGTGTTTTTTATCAGCGTATTCCTGGCCTTGTATTTCGTATTCACGGTATCGCTTAAATTATGGCCGCTGTCAATGGTGCTCTTCGGCATAAGTTTATTGATTATAGATTACTTTAATACGGCGCAATCACGCGCGGAGGAAAAAGAGAATGTATCATAAAAAAGTCCTGTTTATCGAGCCGCGCGGGGCGCAGTCCAATGTCTTTACCAGATTTATGAGCACCCCGTTGCTGGGCCCGGTCTATCTGGCCACCATCGCCCGGGACGCCGGATATGACGCCACGGTCTTTAACGAGAATATCTCGGGCCGGGCCGTCAGCCCGGATGAACTGGCATCGGTTGATATCCTGTGCCTGAGCTGCCTGACCGCCACGGTCACCCGGGGCAAGGAAATCGCCCGGGAATATAAGGCGCTCCGGGCCGCCCAGGGACTGGAATCGTTCACCGTCATCGGCGGCATCCACGCCAGTATGATTCCGGAAGATGTGGCGCCTCACTTTGACCGGGTGGTGGTCGGCGAGGCCGAGAACGTCATTCTGGATGTGCTGGCCGGACGGACCACGGATAAAATAATCCGGGCGGCCCGGCCAGAGCAATTGGATGGCCTGCCCATGCCGGATTTCAACCTGATAAAGGACTCGGATAAGATAAAGGTCTGGCCGATAATGACCTCGCGGGGCTGTCCGTTTGACTGCAATTTCTGCTCAGTCACCGAGATGTTCGGCCGGGACTACCGGTCCCAGAAGGCCGAAAAGGTGATTGAGGAGATTTCCAGATACCGAACCGGGTCGATGTTCTTCGTGGACGACCATTTTGCCGTCAATACGGCCAAGACCGGCCAACTCCTGGATATGATGATTGAACGCCGGTTTAACCGGGTCTGGTCCACCCAGATGCGGACCGAGGCCACCAAGAACCCGGAATTCATCGCCAAGCTGCGGAAGGCCGGCTGCGAGACCGTTTATATCGGATTTGAATCCATCAATCCGCAGAGTTTGAAGGATATGAACAAGCACCAGACCGTGGACGACATCAAGCGGTCCATCCGGGTGTTCCACGACAACGGCATCGAGGTGCACGGCATGTTCATCGTGGGCAACGACGCCGACACCAGGGACGTCTTTAAGATGACGACCGATTTCTGCCAGTCCAGCAAGATTGACTATGTCCAGTATTCCATACTCACGCCTCTGCCGGGCACCCGGACCTATGCCGCCCTGGAAAAAGCCAATCGGATTCTCCATAAGAACTGGGAACTCTACGACGGACTGCACGCCCTGTTTACCCCGAAGAACATGACCGCCCTGGAATTGCAGAGCGGGCTGATAGAGTGTTTCAGCGACTTCTATTCATACACCAACGCCTTTAACGACGCCCTGAACACGGTGATTGAAAAGGTGGCTACAGCCGCCAAACTGATACCGGCCCGGCCGTATGGAACCTCTTTCTATCGCTCTTTCATAAAACTCATCGGCACCGGCATTGTCAGGAGTTGGATGAAACACAACAGGTTTTATTTCAATTATCTCAGGCAGTTGCGAAGCCGTAGCTGAGTCCCGATTATTTCGGGGCGCAAATCACCGGTGGCCTGACGTCAGACAGGTTTGGCATAAATAGGGCGGTTTCTTCGTCAGCATAATTTTACTTTCTACTTGACAAGACGCATCTGGCTGGTTATATTTAAGGTAACATGATTCAACTCAATTCACTGCGCAAGGAATACGATGACGTCATCGCCGTAAAGAATCTCACCCTGACCATTAACAAAGGCGATATCTTCGGGCTGATCGGGCCCAATGGCGCGGGAAAAACCACCACCATGCGCATGATGGTCGGCATCCTGGAGCCGACCAGCGGCCAAGCGCTTATCAATAACCGCCCGGTCGACCAGGATATGATGGCCACCCGCCGGATGGTCGGCTACATCCCGGATTTCTTCTCGCTCTACGACGAACTCAAGGTCTGGGAATACCTGAATTACTTTGCCGATGCCTACCGCGTCCCAAATAAGCCCAGCCGGATTGATGAGGTTATTGGTATGATGGATTTGGTTTCTAAGCGCAATAATTATATTGCCCATCTGTCCCGCGGCATGAAACAGCGCCTGGCCATCGGCAAGACCATACTGCACGACCCGGAACTGCTGGTTCTGGATGAGCCCTCAGCCGGCCTGGACCCCAAGGCCCGGGTGGAGCTGCGCGATATCCTCAAAAAAATATCATCGACCGGACGAACCATCGTGATTTCCTCGCATATATTATTGGAACTCTCCGACCTGTGCAAGACCATCGGCATCATGCAAAAAGGCGTGATGGTGGAATCCGGCTCCATAGAGGAAATCACCGCGAGAGTCCAGCCTAAGATAATCCTGCGCCTGGAAGCCCTGGGCGACAAGAATAAACTGGCTGAATTAGTCAAAACCTTGCCGAATGTATCGGAGGTTACCATCAAGGACTGCTTCCTCGAAATAGTATTCTTCGGCCTGCGGGATGAAATTCCCTTATTGCTTAAAAAATTAGTGGACAGCGGTGTCCAGGTCAGCTCGTTCTATGAATACAAACAAAACCTGGAAGAACTATTTATGTCGCTGGCTATAAAAGAAGTATCTTAATATGTTTAAAAACGCCTTTAATAATCCGGAACTTGAGCGCAATATTCTCTACCGCCTCAGGCCGAAAATGGCAGTATTAACGCTCGTTTTTACCGTGGCCTTCTGCGTCTTTGTCGCTTTGGTAACCTTGCTGAACAATAACCGGTATTATTACGGTTACTACAACGATGGCGGCCTGGAATTATTCCGCTTTTATACCGGGTTTGCCCTGATACTCGGATACTCATATGCCTTGCTGGCCGCTTCCTTTTCAATCATCAGTGAGAAAACCCGGAAGACCTATGACCTGCTTTTTATGGCGCCTATGTCCGATGCCCAGATTTCCATCGGCAAACTCATCGGCTCATCGATTCATATGTGGCTTATCCTGGGTATTGTCACCCCGTTTATTACCTTTGCCGCGGTGCGCAGTTATGAGACCATCGGCTTATATAATTTTACCTTGTTTTATCTTGTTTTGATATCCGGTTGTGTCTTATGCGCCTCAATCGGGCTGCTCTTTTCCGTAAGCATTAATCCCAAATCATCCCTGATAGTCGCGGCCGGTAATATCATTATAATGGGTTCCGCCTTAGGAGGGCTGATCGCCGGTTTCGCGCGAACTGATAATCAATTCCTCGCCATTCTTACGCCCACCTCGTTCCTGGCGCGGTTTGACAGCTATGACCATGCCTTAACCAGCGCTGATTTCTTTGGATTAAGCATCGATAAAGGATTGCTGACTATTGCCATTTACATTTGGTTTTCCTTTTGGATAATCCGGGCGGTCATCAGGCGGATTCGCAATCCTTACGGCACCTACTTAAAACCCCTGGAGGCGCTGGGCTTCTTTGCCGGATTGGAAATATTCCTGACCGGCATGCACTGGAATACATTTACCCAGCCGTCTCACATCTGGAACGCCTTTTCTTTTTACCTGCTCTTTAATGGGTTGGTGCTGGTGATGATGGTTCTGCTGATGGCCCTGCCCAGGGATACTTATCAGGATTATGTCAGAGGCATCTTGGCGAAAAGGCCGTTCGGATTTATGGACCGCAAGTCGCCGCCTCATATATTGCTTCTTCTTTTGTGCGGTGTCTTATTTGCCGGATTATACGGTATCATAAATTCCAATGATATTTCAGTGAAATACGCGCCGGAAATCTACCTGGCATTCTGGGTCCTGGTGGCGTTTGTTTATATATTCTATCTGCTGGTCCAATTCTGCAAGACCATCTTCGTATATTCCGGGCCCCTGGTGGCGGTTTTAATAATCTGCGCCGCCTCCATCATCCCTTCGATTATCCTGGGGGTCTGCAGAATGCCCGAAAAGTATTTCCTTTATTTCAATCCCATTGCCTATATTATGGAAATACCGGGTGTTTATCGGCATGATTATTGGCATTTACGGGATGCGGACTATTTTGGCCCGCCTGTGGCATTGACTATCCTGTTAGGCGTTATGCTGGTGGTTTTTGTCATGCGCCATTATCAGCTCAGGGCGAAGATAGCCCGGCGGATGAAGGAGTAAGTAATTCATTGTATGGAATTCCCCCTCATCTATCCTCTCCCCATAGGGGAGAGGGAAGGGTGAGGGGCTAATTTACTAAATATTATGAAGAAAATATTCATAACCATAGGTATTGTTGTCGTTGTTTCCGTGCTGACGGCCATAATATTCAGCGGCAAGACCGCCGGATACTGGATTTATACGGGCTATAAGCTAAGCGGCGCGTCAAAACATGAGGAAGCCCTGCAGGCCTTTGACAAAGCCCTGAAACTTGACCCGGAAAATGCCACGGCCTGGCAACTCGAGGGCTCGGCTTTGCAGTTCCTGGGCAGATACGAGGAGTCGATAAAGGCGCTGAACCAGGCCATGAAATTTTCTTCTGACGATACCATTGATCCCTACCGTATCCGGGGAATACAGATTTCCATAATCGAATCCCTCAATAAATTAGGCCGGTATGAAGAGGCCATTGCTATCTGCGACCAGCTGATAAAAATCAGCAAAGATTACTATTACTATGAAAACAAGCAGGCATTGTTACAGAAGGCGTTTGCCTTGGGCAAATTAAAACGTTATGACGAAGCGATAGACATCTATACGGCGAACTACCTCGGTTACCAGGACTCCGAGACAAAATATAATCGCGCCCGCATTTATTCCCAGAAACATCAGAAAACCGAAGCGCTGGGCGACTTGAAAGATGCTATCAGTATCAGCAGTAACTACAAAAATAAGGCCATCAATGACATGGACTTTGAATGGCTCTGGGAGGATGCGGATTTCAAGCAAATCACGGCCAGAACCAATCACGAATGGCGTCAGTATGGGAATCAGTTATCCGGTCACGGCCAATATGGCGAGGCGCTAAAGGCATATGACCAAGCCATCGAGCTTAATAGCCAGGAATTTTATGTTTGGGAAGATAAGGGGTATGCCTGCCTGAAACTGGCCCGGTATGACCAGGCCGCGCAGGCATACGAAAAGGCGTTGAAACTTAATCCCAATTCATTTACCGGTTGGTACAATATAGCCTGCGCCTATTCGCTCAAACAGGATAAGGAACATGCGCTGAGCAATCTGAGGCGGGCAGTGGCATTACAGCCGCAGAGCAAGGCCGGCGCCAGAAAAGACCAGGATTTTAAATGGCTCTGGAACGATGCGGAGTTCAAGCGGATAACCCGATAATTCGGCATACTTTGGTTTTACACTTACCTTAATAAGCAAAGTAATCCACACCCGGACTATCTGTATTATTCCGTAGTAGTATCCCTTGTCTTCATCTCCCAGCCCTCTAATCCCAATAGGGCGGATAGATGATTCGCATCCCTACGCTGAATGGCGCTATCGGGTATGTTCCCTGGCCTGGCCAAGGATACGATTAAATCTGATTGCCTCTTACCTCTAATCCACCTATCCCAGTTCTATAATTCAATAGGGTATATCCAATACTAAGACCTCCCCGGTATGATTTAGCATCAGGGTATGTATTCTTAAATAATAGGGTATGTACGGCATAAATATGGTGTATGGCCTCTGAAACACTATGGTATGTAAGGTAAGGGTATGGTATATGCCTGATAGGGGTATAGGGTAGTCCTGGTGTATCCATAGCCATATAGTCCCGGCCGTAGCTCATACCATACTCTGCCCCATATGGTATTACGGTCTGCGTCAAGGGGTGCCAGAGGGTATGGTGGAGGGGGGTAGGAGGGGGGGTGGGGGGTACTACCCCCTGACGCTTGGGATAATAGGGTGTATCGCTAGGTGTATTACCATAACCGGCTGGGAGTATTATGGTTAGGCGTAGGGGCTGATACTCCATGTCTCAGGGGGTATCAGAACTTGCCGCTGGGGATACTACCATCCTGGTTAGGGGATAATACCTCATCCGGCTACCCCTGATACCCTGTCTGGCAAGGGATAATAGGACTTGTGGTTGGCCATAATACCACGTATGGCCAGAGGTATTACCCTGTGCGGCCGGAGCTATATGGCTGTGGAGCCATAGGGCCGGGGGAGTAGGGGTATATAGCATACCATCTTTACACAGAGAGTATATACTATGCCTGATAGGATAATGGTCTATGAGAGCTATCAGACGGGGTAGGCAGGACACATTATATACCCTGTTTCTTTATATAGGATACTCACTATAGGCATAGATACGCCGGGTGATGGTTTAAGGTATGCCCGGTTTAGACACTAGAGCAGCGGGGTATTCTTTAGAGGTAACATGGGTAGAGAACATTCATAGTCCCCATATTCACACAGGGATATAGGCCATAAGGACAGATTGCCATATCGGTGGGATTATTCATACTCCCCTTAAGCAGTATGTGGCGCACCCCTGTATTACTATCTGGCGGGAGAGGAAGGCACGTCCCGACATTCGCCGGGATAAGTGGCGGTCCCTACGGGACTCCCTGCGGGTCGTAACGACCAGAGGTTTAACAGCCACTAAAATGCATTCGGGATGAGTTCAATCTCCGGTTTATCCTTGGTCATCAGGATTGAGACTACGTCAAACCGGCAGGGCATCGGTCTCAGTAGGAGCATTCAAAATGGGCGCTGGGGGAATACCGGGCCCGGGATTGTTTGTCCGCGTACATCAGTTTGTCAACCCGGGCGATCAGGGTTTTCATGGTATCATCCGGCTGAGCCATGCTCAGGCCCATGGATAATCCAATCCGAACCATATCCGGCCCGAGCTGGACCGGGATTCCCTCCACGGCCCGGCGGATATGCGTTTTTATGTTATGCAGGTCGCTTTCCGATTCGGACGATGAAATGAGCAGGAATTCATCGCCGCCGAACCGGCTTAAATGGTCGGTCACCCGGGTATTCCGGTAAAGCACCGAGGCCGTTTCCTTAAGCACCTTGTCGCCGGCTGAATGGCCCCGGGTGTCATTAATATGCTTCAGGTCGTCAACGTCGATAAAGAGCACCCCGAAATTATAGCCGTAACTGCGCAGGGAATTCAGCTTGATGCCCAGGTTAATCTCGCCGTACCGGCGGTTGCCCACATTGGTCAGATGGTCCATAAGCGAGAGCCGTTTTAGTTGTTCCATTTTTCTCATATGCTCGAAATTAGTGATATTATCCCAAAAGACCTCAGCCGTTCCAACGGTTTGGTTGTTACAATCTTTAAGAGTGCTGGTGTAGGTATAGACGGCAATCGGATGTCCGTCTTTGCGGAAATAAATGGCCTCCTCCCGGACAGGCAGGTCCGTGGAGATTGCCCGGAAAACAGGATATTGCGCCTTATAACTATTCTGGGGCAGTTCTTTTATCAGGATATCCCGGGAGTATTTGCCCAGCACCTCCGAATGGGTATAGCCCATCAGCCGTTCCGCGCCCTGGTTCCAATAGGTGATTTTCCCCTCGGGGTTGGTCAGGTACACGCCCATACAGAAATTATCCACGATAACCTTAAACAGGTCGTTGGTAATAAACATATCCCGCTCCTTCCATAGGTTCTGATTTGGAGTTCATCCTGGTTTGGCCTCTGTCTTAAGAAGCCAGCGGATTTACCAGCAGTTTGCCCTGGTCCGGCGCGCCGGGTCCGGGCATTTGCTTGGTCTCAGGCAGGTCTATCTCAATAATCAGTTTCGAGCGGCTTCTATCGACATAAACCAGGGTATCCTCGGTCAGTTGCAGTTTCTTTTCATCATTTTCCATTCTGCACCTCCTTTTCCAATAAGTGAAATTACCCCGCCGTGATTAAAGTAAGTTCGAAAGCCAGCATTTTGACGAAGTTTGCAATCCCCATCCCCCGGCGGTAGCCATAACCCGGCAACCGGCGCACCCGTTTTTCCAGGCCAGGTATTTACCGAAATGGGTATAGACCGAAACCAGCGGATTATTTACCTCCTTTGCCGCGTCCTTTCCCTTAATGATGGGGTTATGGCTACCTTTACCCGTAGTCCGTTACCTGCCCAACCCAAGAGTACCCGATCGGGCGCGCCTCTCCGGGCAGGGTCCTATTTTGGTATTATGCCAACATCTATTATGCAAATCCTGTGCCAGATTGGGAGTTTTTTCACAACTACCGCAGCGCTGTGATAACTCTATCGGCACCGATAGGTTATCAATCTGGTATTTTTTCGGAGTGAATTTCCTAATTTTAACTGCCGCTAAATCGTTAATCAGCGTTAACAAGTGTAAAGAGGGGGTTGATAACTTATGGCAACATGATGCGCCCGGCAATGCCGTTTGGCCTCCGGAGTGGTGAATTTATCCGGGGGCTGATTGCGTTCAGAACGGATTCCGGATATGGTTTTGCTGTATCTTTTTATGGAGTGTCACGCGGGAGATTCCGAGGAGTTTGGCGGCCTTGGTTTTATTGCCGTTGGTCTTATTTAAGATCTGCTTGATCCGGTCGAATTCCGACAGCCGGGTGGAATCCCTGAGCCCGAACGGCAGGCCGACCTGGGCGCTGTCAGCCGCCACATTCCGGGACTCCAATATGTTAGCCGGCAAATCCTCGACCCTGATGACAGTGCTATCCGGTATGACCAGCATCTGGTTGATAAGATTGGACAGTTCGCGGACATTGCCGGGCCAGTCGTATTTTGCCAGTATCTCCAGGGCCGCCGGCTCTATTTCCCGGGCCGGCTTGTGCTCCAGGGCGGCGAATTTGCCGATAAAATATCCGCAGAGCGGGTCGATATCATCCCGGTGTTCCCTCAGCGGGGCCATGTTTAACGGGATGACGCCCAGCCGGTAAAAGAGGTCTTTCCGGAACCGGCCGTCCTTTATCTCGTTCTCCAGTTTCCGGTTGGTGGCGGAAATAATCCGGATATCTATCTTGATTTTAGCCGTGCTGCGCAGGGGGGTGATTTCCCGGTCCTGGATAATATTGAGCAGTTTGGCCTGGGTCCGCAGGGACAGGTTGCTGATTTCATCAAGGAAGATAGTGCCGGTGTTGGCCCGGGTAAACCGGCCGGTGTAGGAATCGACCGCTCCGGTAAACGCCCCCTTATTGTGGCCGAATAGTTCGCTTTCTATGATTTCCTCGGGCAGGGTGGCGCAGTCGATTTTGACAAAGGGCTTGTCTTTCCGCCGGCCCTGCAGGTGAATGGTTCGGGCCGCCAAATCCTTCCCGGTCCCGGTCTCGCCGTAAATCAGGACGTTGGCGTCGGAGTCAGCCGATTTCCTGATCAGGTCCAGGGTTTTGCGGATGGCCGGGGAGTCGCCGATAATCCGTTCGGACTTGAATACCTCGTCGATAACGCCGTTATACCGGCTGATGGATTTATTCAGTATATCCAGTAATTCATCGGCGTCAAACGGCTTGGTAATGTAGTCGGTCGCTCCGGATTTGATGGCCCGGATGGCGTTCCTGTGATTGCTGTCCGCGGTTAGGATGATTATCGGCGCGTAGATGAGGTTTTTCTGGAGCCGTTCCAATACCTCCAGCCCGTGCATTGTCGGCAGGGTTAAATCCAGGATAATGCCGCTGAATTGCATCTTGCGGCTCAATTCCAGGGCAATCGGGCCGTCGTCCACCGCCGAGACCCGGTACCCGGCATGGGTCAATAGCTCAGCGGTGCTGTCCCGCACTATCCGGTCGTCTTCAACCAGCAGAATATTCTGTTGCATCACTATGTATTATGGTTACTTTACCGGCAGGGAAACGGTAAAGGTTGTTCCCTGGCGCGGACGGCTCTTTACCCCGATGGTCCCGTGGTGCAGGGCGATTATATAAGAAACGATAAACAGGCCTAAGCCCGAGTTGCCGGTTCTTTTCAGCTTCCGGCCGGAGATAAACGGCTCGAAGATATAGGGCAGTTCCCGGGCCGGGATGCCGCAGCCGTTGTCGCCGACAGACAGAATCACCTGGCCTGGTTGGTGGGCGGTTGTGATGGTGATTATGCCGGCTTGGGGAACAGATTCCATGGCGTTTATGACGAGGTTGAAGACCACTTCGATCAGCTTGTCTTTATCGGCTTTTATTATCGGCAGGTCGGCTGCGAATTGGGTTATGACTTGCGCTTTTTTCTCTTTTATGCTGTGCTTCAGAAACTCCAATGCCTTCTGGATTAGCCTATTGAGATTGACATCTGACTTATAAGTTCTTGCGAACAGGCAGGGTAATAATAAACCTGCCGTGGTTTTGTGTATTATCTGAAGTCCTTGTTTGATGGTCGCCAGGAGTTTTTTCTGCTCCGGCGACCGGCGCGTATGGGCCAGGAGTTTCAGGCAGTTGAAGATACCGCAGAGCGGATTCTTTATCCCGTGCACCGCAACCCCCAGAACCTGGCAGTAGATAGACAGTTTCTCGGCATCTGAGATAGTATTGGGATAATCAAGCAGGATGGTATTTCTTCTTCGGTGTAACCGCGCCAATCTGGTGTTGAATTCCACGAAGGTCTCGGCGCTATTAGTTAAGATAGGCGATTTAACTAACATATTGGTAATATACCATAAAAATACTATTCTGTCAAGGAAAATCTTGGAAATATATCGGTTAGTTTTGATATCCGCCATAAAGGTTTCCCGGGCAGACTGGAAATTGCTTGCTTCACGGCTGGGCAAAGGCATTAGGAATGAATTCAATCTCCGGTTTGTCTTTCTTCATTAATATGGACACCACATCAAACCGGCAGGGCAGGTCGGGCTGGGCCTTTTTCTTGTAGAGGTAATAATTAGCCAGGCGGATGAGACGCTTCTGCTTGGCCTTGTCCACGGAATCAATCGGCAGGCCGAATTGGTCTGACGAGCGGGTCTTGACCTCAATAAACGACAGCACGCCTTTCTTGAAGCCGATAATGTCAATCTCGCCGAACTTGCATCTGAAATTACGCTCGACAATCCGATAGCCCTGTTTCTTCAGGAATGCCTCGGCCAGGAGTTCACCCTTAGAGCCAATAGAAACGTTAGTGACGTACTGGCTCTTATCCCGTAGCATCCCTGACGGGACTGCCTTGGGACAGTAGTCCCGTAGGGGCAAAGCGGAGGGGTTAGCCCCAGTTTCTTTCGTAGTCATAATAGGGGTATGTTAGGTGTTACCGAGGTTAAACCTCATTTCTTCCATATTTTTATATAACCGGGCGGTTGTAATTCTTTCAGTGCCGCTTTGCACCGCCTCTGTAGGTCTTCTGGTTTTGCCGGATAAAATTCGTAAAGGCGGTCAATGCACCATTCAAGACGATGAAATGGTATCTGGTTTTTCGCGCCCAGTTCCACCAGGGCAAGCACCGCTCCGGACGGCGTATAGGTGGCATGGTATTTATGCTTCTCATCAAGACGCTCTAAAAGTTGAGGTATGGCCTCTTTGGCATCAAGTTGTCCGAGTACCAGTGCCACTAAGCTCTGAATATATTCATCTTCATCATTGATTAGTTTGATTAGTTCTGGAATGGCTTCTCTGGCGGCCATTTGACATCGTTCGTTGAGGGGTCTTATGCCTGTATAATTATGGCAGACATAGCACGTGAACGTTTCTTTGGCACCCATGTGGCGTAGTGCGGCGATAGCACCGAGACGAGCATCTACCTCACTATGGCCAAGTAATTTAATAAATAGGGGTATGGCTTCTATGGCGCCGAGTGCGCCCAATGCGCAAGCCACGCCATCCCGTGCCCTTTCAGGTTTATCTTGCAGTAGTTCTATCATAGACGGTATAACACTTTTATCGTCTAAGTTGATAAGTGTTATAGATGCCTGAGAACGTACATACTTCACCTTGTCGTCAAGCAATTTAATTATTTCAGGAACTGCCTCCCGGCCACTAAGGCTCGCCAGTGCATCTATGGCACATACGCGGACATATTCATCAGAGTCAGTTAGCAATTCGGTTATCTCTGGTATAGCGTCTTTCATGTCGGATTGACCGAGAACAATGACAGCCGCGCGACGGGTCCAGGAATCTTTATCGTTTAGAAGATGTATTATTTCTGGTGTATTTTTTACCGCACCGAGCGAGTTCAGAGTTTCAATCGCTGTTTTCCGAACATTGGGTTCACTATCATATAATAATTTTCTTAATTCAGGGATAGATTCTTTAATACCCATCAAGCCAAGTGTAAAAGCGGCAGATTCACGCACCGATCCATCTGGATCATTGAGAAGGTTCATTATCGCCGGACCGTCTCTAACAGCATCAATTCGGTATATCGCCCGCGGGCCGAATGAACTACTGGTATTTCCACATTCCGCTTTTATCGCATTTATCAATTGCTTAATTTCCTCGTAATTCAGCGGAGTGGATGATGAAGATCCGGAGTTATTATCATTCTTATTATGCGGTATGCCCTGATTTACCAATTCTTTGTTATTATTGGCTTTGTTGCTTTCATCGAAGAAATCCTTAACCCATCCAGGCGCATTATCGTCTGCAACAATCGGCTCCACCTCTGTATCATAACAAATATGTATTTTCTTATGTGCCGTGTGATGGGTATGTTGCATTATGCCCGCCGCAGCCAGCAGGGCGCAGCCGAGGCCGATGATGATTAAGATAGTTTTGTTCATAAACCACAGATTCCTCAGATTACGCAGATGGACCTGTTATCGGTTCAGTCTTCTTTTCCCTGAATACTATGTTGACTATATGTTTAGCTCCGGCCAGCAGATATACACCAATGGCAATACATACCATGGTATAGACAATATCCTGCCAGGAATCCTTCTCAACCGCCTTTTGATAAGTTGGTGATAAGGCAAGTTGTTTTACTAAAGCGGCGAGTCTCCTGGCGATTTCATATACACCGAAGATTCTTAAGGCGATGATAAAGACCTCTTTCTGCCAGGTGTTAGTGCTGAATATCTGAATTTCCTTGTCAACAGGGATAAGTTTTTCTGATATCTTATCGCTATATCTCAATAGGATATACACCGTAACAATGGATAACAGAAAGGGAATAATGGTTGGGGCAAACAGGGCGAATTTAGTAACGCCTGATGATTCTACAGCCATTGACTGAAGCGGACTCGCCAATATTGTTAAATAAGACACTATGGTGATTAATGAAGTGAGAGCCAGATAGATGAAATAAAATCCTAAAACCTTGAGGGCGATGGACAGCCCATCCCGGATGGTAATATTCATTTAATGCTCCCTTCTGAATTCTCTGTCGGGTTAGGTTGTATGGGTTTTCGGTCAAATAATAATCCGGCGATATGCTTGCCGCCGGAGAGAAAGTATATCCCGATAATTATTGCTAATAGGTTGGAAATAATTAATGTTGTCTGTCGCTCTATGACCAAAAACAGAAGCAATCCAATGAAGTATTCAAGAGCAAGGATGATACTAAACATCCAGCTAATTTTCATTATTATGACAAATACATCCTTAGGTTTAATATTGCCGCCGGCAATTTTAAGCTCCTTATTCACTGGTATGAGTTTGTTGGCAATCTTGTTGGCTAATAGTATAAGCGCTAATCCGATTATCAGTATAACACTAAAGATTATTAGAGATATTATCAATATCTTTATCTTAGCAATTACTAAGGGGATCCATACTATTGATGAGGTGACAAGAATCGTTCCGACTATCTTGATGAAGACCGATATAAAATCTCGCTTAGTCATGACATCCTTTATTCCCAGAGGTGTTCGATGGTTTTCCTGAGTCCCGTCTCAAATGGCACGATGGTTTTGTAGCCCAGATACCTGCGGGCCAGGGTGATATCAGCATACGAGTGCTTGATGTCGCCGGTCCGGATGGGATTGAATATCGGCTTTAGATTCTTGCCCAGTATCTGATTCAGGGATTTGACCAGTTGCAGGACCGTTATCGGATGGCTGGATGCGATATTGAGCGACAAGCCATTCACGCCTTTTGCGGTAAGCGCTCCGATGGTGGCCTTAGCTACGTTATCAATATAGGTGAAGTCGCGGGATTGCCTGCCATCGCCAAAGATGGTCGGGCGTTTGTCCTTGAGCATGGAATTGATGAACTTAATAATCACGCCGGCATAGGGCGAATCTGGTTCCTGTCTCGGGCCGAAGACATTGAAATACCTCAGGCAGACCGTTTCCAGATAGCGCATCCGGCTGAAGGTCTTGAGATAGGTTTCGCCAATGGCCTTGGTAGCGCCATAGGGCGATATCGGGGCCGGAATAAGCGTCTCCTTTTGCGGTAGCACCTTGACCTCGCCGTAGATGGAACTGGATGAGGCAAAGACCAGGCGCTTGACATTGGCCTTATGCGCCTGATTTAATATATTCAGGGTGCCGGCCACATTTACCTCATTAAACTCTTCAGGGTATTTGAGCGACTCCGGGACCGATTTCTTGGCCGCCTCGTGGATGATGTATTTCACACCCTTAACCGCTCTTTTGACAGTCGGGATATGGCGGATATCACCGCGGAACAGGTCTATCTGTTTGAGATTATGGCGGATATTGTCCATCTTGCCGGCAGTAAAATTATCCAGCACCCGGACCTGAGCGCCGTCCTTGACCAGTTTGTCCACAATATGCGAGCCGATAAATCCGGCCCCGCCGGTGACTAATATCTTCATAGCTACAGAATATACCAGCAGAATGAAACAAGTCAAGGAATATTAAACAACCCCCTTTTATCCCCCCTTTTCTAAGGGGGAGTATTTCACAAAATTCTCCTTTTGTTAAGGGGGACCAAGGGGGTTGTTACTCAGTTAAATATATTTCTTATGCGATATTGACAGGGTTGCCTTATTTATGTAATTTGGTTTTATCATATGTTGGACAAGACCATACAAATCAGCAAGTTCAATTCACCCGAGGAATTCCGGGTCTGGTGGGAGAATCCGGAGACGGCCCGGATAAGACAGACCAATCCGGGTCTGCTGGAGGCGCATCCGCTGGTCAGTCCCTGGCTGGAGCAGGGCGCTGTTTCTCCGGAAATAAAAGAAGAGCAATTCGGCAAATACCGGTTGATAAGCAAGCTGGGCCAGGGAGGGATGGGCACGGTCTATCTGGCCTATGACGCTATGCTCAAGCGCCAGATTGCGCTCAAGACCCTGATGCTGGAGGATACGGAATCAACCGCCAGATTTATGCGCGAGGCCCGGGCCACGGCCAAGCTCAAGCATGCCAACATCGTCAATGTCTACGAGGCCGGGGTGGTGGGCAAGACCTATTACCTGACCATGGATTACATCGAGGGCATATCGCTGGCCGATATGATAAAATCACGGGATAAGACCTTAACGCCCAAGCGCATCGCCCAGATTATCCACGATGTGGCTTTGGCATTGGAATACGCGCATAAGAACGATATTATCCATCGGGATATCAAGCCGGGCAATATCCTGATAGACAATGCCGGGCACGTCTATCTGACCGATTTCGGGCTGGCCAAGGAATTAAACGGGCTGGACCGGTCATTGACCATGAGCGGTACGGCCTTAGGCACGCCGGACTACATGGCGCCGGAGCAGGCCATGGGCAAGAAGGACTTGGTAGACCAGCGGAGCGATGTATTTTCACTGGGCGCCACGTTGTATCATACCCTGACCGGCCAAGTGCCGTTCCAGGGTATGGAATTATACGAGGTGTTAAATAAAGTGGTCAACCACGACCCACCCACACCCAGCTCCATTATCGTAGTTCACAAAGACCTGGAGACGATATGCATAAAATGCCTGGACAAGGACAAGTCACGCCGGTACCAGGGCATGGCCGAACTGGCCGAGGACCTAAGGCGTTATATTGAAGGCGAGCCGATACAGGCCCGGCGGATATCCGCCGCGACCAAACTCTGGCGCCGGGTGCAGAAGAACAAGACCATAACTATCAGCGTGGCCGGTGCGGCTGTATTACTGCTGGCGGTAATCATCGAGCTGGCCATATCGTCAGGACAAGCCAAGGAGCGGGTGGAGGTTTACCGGGCTGAGGCATACAGATTATTTGGAGAAAAGAAATATGACCAGGCCTTGATTGCCTGCGAGAAGATAAGGGAAATAACTACCGAGGACGAGAAGATTAATGAATTGAGGCAGAAGTGTCTGGCCGAGGTGGAAAGTCAAAAGGCGTTATTTATAGAAAAGGATGAGCGGGTTAGACGCCGGGCTGAGGCAAAGATGGTGCTGGACCGGGCCGAACGGGCCCCAACCGCAGACAAGAAAATAGAGATAGCCGGGGAGGCGCTTAAGATAGACCCAACCTTTGCTGAGGCGTATCAATTACTGGGCCTAGTCTATAAGGATAAATTTGACTATTCTAAGGCCGTTGAGTGCTTTAGCAAGGCCATAGAATTCTCGCCTGAATTGGCCTATGCCTATTATGAACGAGCCATGATCATGACCTTCTGGGATATGCCCAAGAAAGCCCTTTCTGACCTTGAGATGGTTCTCAAATATGACCCGGAAAGTTACATGGGACACTTTGCCCGAGGCTGTATTGAGGGCGCACAAGGGAAATATGACGAAGCCATAGAGAGTTACACTAAGGTAATAAAGCTGCATCCAAATTATAGTTTGGCATACAGTAAGCGCGGTTCTGCCTATGCCATTAAAAATGAATTGGACCTGGCCATCGCTGATTTTACCAAGGCTATCCGGCTTGACCCAAAAGATTCAGAGGCATACAACAACCGCGGTTTGGTTTATTATCAAAAGAAAGAGACAACCAAGGCCATCGCCGATTGGACCGAGGTAATCCGGATTGACCCGAAATGCGCTGAGGCATACACCAATCGCGGTAATACCTATAAGGAGAAAGGAGAATTGGACAAGGCAATATCCGATTATACAGAAGCCATCCGGCTTGACCCGAAGTGCTTCGAGGTGTACGACAACCGCGGTAATGTTTATGATGATAAGGGGGAATCAGACAAAGCCATTGCTGACTGGACCGAGGCAATCCGGCTTAGCCCTAAATATGTGCTTGGTTACTATAAACGCGGTTTTGCTTATAGAAGAAAAGGAGAAATAGACAAGGCAATTACGGATTGGACCGAAGCCATCCAGCTTGACCCCCGATATGCGGAGGCCTACTATAAACGGGGTGATGCTTATAAAGATATGGGAGAATTAGGCAAGACAATTGCGGATTGGACTGAGGCCATCCGACTCGGCTATAGATATTCATGGATATATTTCAATGTCGCTTCCGCATATTATAAAAATGGTGAAAAAGATAAGGCGATAACAAATTATACTGAGACAATCCGGCGTGACCCGAAATTTGCTGATGCTTACCTTTACCGCGGCAATATCTATTATGAAAAAGGGAATTTTAACGAGGCAATTGCTGATTGGACTGAGGTAATCCGCCTCAACCCTAAATATGCCAATGCATATCATAACCGCAGTATTGCTTATGCTGGAAAAGGCATGTTTAAGGAAGCGATAGCAGACGGGCAAATCATTCTAAAACTGGCGCCTAATCATCCCGAAGCAGATCAGATAAAACAGTCAATCAAGGAATGGGAATCACGCCTGAAATAGAAGTGGTTACTCTTCTCTAAAGTAATTGATCAGCGATAAGGCAATCCAGACCAGGATAAACCCGCTATAAATCCAGAGGCAGAACTTGGGGAAGAAGTATCCGTATTGGACATACCAGGTCAGCTTTGTTTCCCGGGGGACCTCACTGCGGATGATGCCGGAGGCGAGATATCCGATTTCCGCTTCAATCTTACCGGATGGGTGGATAATCTGCGAGATGCCCAGGGCGGTCGGCCGGACAATGGCGCGCCGGGTCTCTATGGCCCGGAACGGCGCGATGGTGGCGTGAATCTTGTGGGACAGTCCGGCCCAGCCGCTGACCTCCAGGGTCGGCGCCACGAATACCTCGACATCGTGCGCCACGACCAGCCAGCGGGAGATCCGGGTAAATCCGGATTCATAGCAGATGAAGATGCCGATTTTACCGAGCGGTGTGTCAAAGGCGCCCCATTTGTCGCCCGGAATGACCACGGTTTCCAGCAGCGGCACCGGCACGCGCTTGGCATACTTGCCGATGACCTGGCCGTCCGGTCCCATCAAGGCCGCGTAATTGTGCACCCGGACCTGCTCCTCGGCCCGTTCAATGGTGCCGAAGACCAGATAGATTTTCTTTTCCCTGATAAATGACTCTAATTTGCCCCGTTTGATTGGGTCATCAAGGATGTCATTTACCAACGCTTCGGGCCAGGCCACTAAAGCTTCTTGCTTGCCGTCCAGCGCCTGAGCGGTGCTGGTGATATAGGTGTCAAGCGAGTCGCGGCTGATTCCTTCCTGGACGACTACTACCGGAATCTCCTTTTGCGCCGCAGGCCGATATTGCTTGGGCAAATACGACTCCCGGGTTATCCCGTAGACCAGAATGACGGCCAGTATCAGGACCGCAAGAGCCGGATGCAGGAAACTCCATTTGAGTTTGCGGATGTATTTCAGGAAGAACCAGGCCAGCAGGGCGTTGACCGTGACAATCAGGAAGGTCAGGCCGTAGACGCCGATGAGGTCGCAGACCTGAATCAGGGTCAGGTAGGGCGACTGGGAATAGCCCAGGCTCAGCCAGGAGAACTTGAGCGAATAACTCTCGGAGCGGAAAAATTCTATGCCGGTCCAGAAGAACGGGATTAATGGGAAAGAACGGCGCAGTCCGATTTTCGAGGCGGCCAGCCAAACCGAGACGCTGAAGACCGCCAGGTAGAGAGAAAGGATATTGGCGACTAATATGCCGAAATCAAATATGGCGACTAAGAACGAAAGCGAGACGGTATAAAACACCACGCCGGTAATCAGGCCGCAGATGCCGGCCGTGCGCTGGTTGGGCGAGGTATAGATGGCAATCAGCAGAGGCACCAGCGCCACCCAGCCCAACAGGCCAAAACTCAGGGGCGGGAAGGAAATTATCAGGAGCAGTCCGGAAATACCGGCCAGGATAAACCGGAACCATTTGGTGCGGTAGAGCAGGCGGACGCCCAGGTAATTAAGGGTCTTGTTGTCCGTATGTTTTATGGCCTGCTCATACTGAGGCGGCTTGGCCTGGACCGCCGGCTCTTTGACTGCCCCGGAATGCGATTCGGGCTGCTTGGATGATTCTGGTTTGGTATCAGTAGCCATATCATTATTATAGTATACTTAGAGCAATATTGCAATTAATTATTGACGGCAACAAATCAGGATGGTAATAAGTCAACTATATGGTGTTAGATGAAAATACCGGCCTGCAGGCGCCAATCAATCCGCCTAATAACAAGTCAAACCCCAAGAATTCACGCCTGGCCAAGGTTACTTTTATATTGGGGTTAATCGGGATTGTGCTTCTGGCTCTATCGTTTGTCGCACCGGCTTTAATCATACCAGCCCGGAGATCAATGGACAATTATTTTATACTTATGGCAATCGTCGGAATTACTGCGCTCTTGGGGCTTTTACTGGCGCTGGTCAGCATAATCATGGGAATAATCTCACTAATCATGATTAGGAAAAGCAAGGGTATGTTGCGAGGCAAGGGCTGGGCCATCAGCGGATTACTGATGGGACTGATTCCGTTACTTTTGATTGGCGGGCTTATCATTTATGGTTTTGTCATGGCTGCATCAGCCAGCCGTTCGTATTCGGCCAAACCGTTTGACCCGTCCCAATACAAAGGCGCCACCGGCTCGATTGTCCTGCCGTATAAAGGCGAATCAGTATTGACACTGTATGGAAAAGGGGAGAGTATCAGGTTAACCACTGCCGACGGGACAATTAAAACGCCGGTGGGTGACTATACGGTTTCGTCATACGAGGCCAGCGGCCAGGATGAGAAAAATACCAAATGGACCGCCAGTAGCTACCCGCGCAGTAGCCGTGTAGTAGTTAAGGACGGGACTCCCGCCCACTTGGCAATCGGGCCGCCATTTATGGCTTCAGTTGATGTCAAAAGCGGACCAGGCAACCAGGTATCAATGACCTTTAATCTGAAGGATAATGCCGGCAATTCATTTACGATTTATAATAGCGAGCCGTCCTTCCAGGTCATCTCCCAATCAGGCGATACGCTCTGGCAGGGCAAGTTCCAGTTCGGCTGAGGCGGCACCTGCGCGTATTCCGGGAGAATACCAGACAATGTCAAGGGCGAGGTGACTGTTCGCCCAGCGCTTAAAAAGGGGCCGTTTGAGATAACGATTAAAGATACCAACTGGCTCAGGGAATAGGCGATTTACTAAGCAGGGGAGGACGACACTTCGGAGGACCGACCTTTTCTGGGCGTCCTGATGATATTAGATTTAACCAGCGAGATAAAATTCTGGCCGCTTATCAGGCCTAATTCCAGTTGATATTCCATATCAGGCAGCACGATCAGATAATAATTACCCTGAACATTGCCAAGGTGCTCCGGCCTCGGTAACTCGATATCAGAGAATTCTTTCCGGAACAGGTTATGCGTCCTGAGAAGCCATTTGACCGCGGCGGGCTTTAGGTCGCGCAGCCTGAATATTTCCGGCACCATCTGGGTAGAGAGTTCCCAGTAGGCAAAGATGCATTCCGGGTCGCGAATTAAGGCGACCAGCACCGCCTGATTATAGGTGTCCGGCAGCGGCGGGCCGTAGTCCAGATAGATTGACGCCTGGTCCGGCTCAATATGTTTTTCCATACTTAGATGAATTTGACTCTCTTGGCAATCCGGACCTGCCACTTCTCCTGAGGTTTAAGATGGATTTCCCAGCCAGGCAATATTACGGATGACTGGTAAACCAGTTCAAAGCCGCCTTCGGACTGAGAAACGGTCTGGATCGGGAAATACCATATCCGGGACGGTTTAGTCAAGTCAAATGAGATGTCTATTTTCTGGAATAAATCCTGGATGCCGAATATTTTCTCATTAGCGGCCTCGCCCTGGCTGATGAGCGGCCCGAGGTTTTTATTACGGCTGCTATAGTAGAACCGGTCATGGGCATTGCCGGCTAACATCGAAAGATTAAACTCCACGGCAAACACGGCCTCAATCGGTTCCGGGCCGGTATTGGTTATTTCATAGTCCATCTGCAGGGATTTAGGGTCGTCGAAAGCAAAGGAGATATTTTTACTTACCTGTACTGGATATGATTTGCCGGCTTGTCGGACGAATCCGTCACGCGCGAACTTTATTGCGGCTTTCTTTAATGGGATTGAGGTTTTATACTCACCTGACAGGAAATCGCCTTGTTCCGCATAGTGGCAGCGGGCAAAACCATCCAGCGAAGTGTCTTTAGCGATAAAATGGTCCAGGCAGCTCTGCCTCGGGTAGTTGTCGTAATAGAGCAGGTTTTCCAGCCCCTTGGTCTTACTGATAACCAGGTCGTGGATGGTAGCGACATTGGTAACCGAGTTCTGTGCCTGGGCTTCAAGGATTTTCTTATGGTATGATTCCTGCCGGCGCCTGATGGTGGCGAGCGGATTAAATCTCTTGGGGATGACATCAAGTTCGTAGAGCGCGCCGCCCTGGGCCGGCTTGAAATAGCAGTTAAGGAACTCGTTGGAATAGCGGATTTCCGGATAGCCGTCATAGTCTAGGTCGGCGATCTCAAGTAAGACGTTATCGTGGTTCTGTGCTTTGCCGTTCGGTTTGGCAGGCGCAATCTGACGCAGTAGCTCTTCAGCCGCAATCAGGTGGTTATACATCGCGTGCCTGAGGTGGGGGAGATAGAACCCGCCGAATACGCCGTGCCAAAAGGCGTCATTGCCCTGGCCCCGGTAGAGTTCCAGTTGCGCCGGTGGCAGCGCGGCCTGCGACTTTTTATCCGGTTTCTTATCCGATAGCGATGCCAGCACCTGGCTCACCTGCATCATTTTTGAATACATCAGGTTGATTTCCGGATACTTGACGAAGAAGTTGCGCCAGAATCCGCCCGGATTCAGGGCGAATTCCGAAGGCGGCAGATGTTGTTTATAATCTTCATAGACCATTGAGGCCTCGTTTGACAGAACCCATTCGGTCATCTCGCGGTATGAGCCGGCCGGGATGTAGGCCTTGCCGACCGGCCTTGCCTTGTCAATCACCTCTGAAAAGGTGGTGATATTAATCCAGGGATTGGCGTTTAATGACTGCAGAAAGCGTTCCAACCAATTATTACCGTAGCAGTGCTCGTAGGTCTTGGGCCAGAGCCCGAATTTTTCGCCGTCGTCCGCATAGCAGATAACCGCGTTTGCGGATTTATTATTATGGTTAAACTGCGCCAGGTAGTTTATGCTCTCCTGCGGTTCTTTAAACGGAATGGAGTAGCGCAGTTTTTCCGGGATCGGGAAGATTCCCAGCGTATGTCCCTGGTCTTCGGTAATAAAGTAGCCGGTGAGTTCTTTGGATAAGAATCCGGCAGTCCTGAAATGGAAATCGTCCAGGATGGTGAATTCCACGCCGGCCTGAGCCAGAGGCTTAGTCAACGACTGTTCCCAGGCCCGTTCAGCCAGCCAGATACCGCGCGGGCGTTTGCCAAAGAGTTTGGCCAGATAATCGCTAAAGGCGGTAATCTGGCCGATTTTGTCGCGGTCCGTCAGCATGGTCAGGATTGGCTCATAGAAACCGCCCCCGATAATCTCCACTCGATCCTCCGAAACCATTTTCTGTAGGCGGCTGATGAACCTGGGATGGGTTCGCTCAAGGTATTGCAGCAGGGGACCGGTATAGTGGATGCAAAACCTGATTTGGGGGAACCGGTCCATCACGTCAATAAACGGCGCGTAGGCCTGTTTGTAGGCGGATTCCATCACCTCGTCAAAATTACCCACCGGCTGGTGGTTGTGGACGCAGAAGATAAAGTTCACAGGCATAGAATAATTATAATAACATAAGAGAAGCGTGGGAGCAAGAAAAATCTGCCACAAAGGCACAAAGACACTAAAATATATTGATAGATTGTTTTCTTCGTGCCTTGGTGTCTTCGTGGCAAGTTTTACACTTTCCTATACTACAAGAAATGAGTGGATAAGAGCATCTAATCAGCCACGCGCCATCTTCGGCCGGCCGGGCCGTCTACTCCGGCGGGATTTACTCCCGGCCAGTCCAGTCCGCCGGTTGCCGTGGTTTTCCACGGACCGGTAGTCAACCCGGTATCAGTGGCAAAAACCGTGCCCGCCTCATTGACAATAAGCGAGTTGACTCCGCTGGTCCCATAAACATCGGGCGCAGCCATGAAACCGTACCGGTTATTATTGCAGGCCGGAATAGTATTGGTTCCAACGGTATTGACTCTATAGGCGGTACCGCCCGGCGCATCAAGGGTCATAGCCCGGAACCAATAGCCGGATTTTGTTCCGGTCAAAACAGAGGTCCAGACTTCCACCTGAATGCCTCCAAACGGCAGAATCCCTCCGGTTAAATCGGCCGGAACCGCATCAGCCTTGGCTACATCAATCGGAATAAAGGCGACTTTATTGACGTTATCTGCGCGGAACATCCGGTGTATGCAGGAGACGTCATATGTCCAAAAATCCTTAATGGCATTTCCGTCGGCGTCCTGCTGCGACCACATTGATTCGGCATTGGTCAGCAGCCGCAATGATGCGACAGCAGAATTCTCATTGGCAGAAATACGGCCGGTCAGGAGATTGGGAATTGCAATCGCCGCAATCACGGCGATAATGGCGATAACAATCATCAGTTCTATGAGGGTAAATCCGTGCTTATCCTGAACCAAACCGGTTTGAGATTTGTTATACATAAATCTCCATTTGGTGTAAAGGGCGCCCCGATTTGCCGTCGGGACGCCCTTTTTCAAATACGTACCGGGTAGTTTTAGTCAGCCACGCGCCAGTTCCTGCCGCCGGGTCCAGCTGTACCAGTTGGATTTACGCTGGGCCAGTTTAAGCCGCCAGCTGCTGTGGTTAGCCATCTATTGGCTTGTCCACCGGTATCATTGGCATAGATGGTGCCTTCCTGGTTCACGATAAACGAGTTAATTCCGCTTGTGCCATAGGCATCCGGAGCCGCCATAAAACCAAATCGGCTGTTGTTACAAGATACTAATGCTGCTCCTCCTACTCCGACATTATTCACGTTATAAAGATCTACGGCAACTGAACCATTTGTCAACGCCTGGAACCAGAAGCCGGATTTCACGGTGCTAACAATGGCTGTCGGAGTTGCCGATGACCAGTCCTCCATAAGCGGGCCGGTGGCACCAAACACATCATCAACCACTTCAGCATTGTCGGCCTTGGCCAAATCTATGGGGATAAAGGCCACTTTGGTTGAGCCATCCGCGCGATACATACGATGCATACAGGAGACATCGCGGGTCCAGTAATCCTTTATGCCATTACCGTCAGCGTCCTGTTGCAGCCAGACCGCTTCCGATGAGGTTATCAATTTTAGGGCTGCTACCGCAGAATTCTCATTGGCCGACATACGGCCGCTGAGCAGGTTCGGAATCGCGATAGCCGCGATAATCGCGATGATAGCAATAACTATCATCAGTTCAATCAAGGTAAAACCTTGTTTACGCATAGTTTTTACTCCTTTAGAGTCAGTAATTACTGACTCTTCTGGCCCCGAAGTATTCGGGACCATTGTTTATAATGTTAGTGGTCCCGCCCGTACGGGTCGGGTCCAGCAACAACATAGATATCACTACTCTCTATGCCTTCTATGTCCCGACACCTTTCGTCGGGATAAGAGATTGTAACGCCCATACGGGCTGACAATCTCTAATAAGTTAGGTTCTCTCACCTCCTCTCCTAATTATAGAAGCCACAGATACATAGTGCATCTGTTTTGTTTATCATTTATGTGCAATTATTATGCCAAAACCAGCCGATTTGTCAATTAATAGTGATATTTTTATAAGGTTTTTATTATCATATTGATATAGCAATATTATTTTACAGCTTATGGCGGACAGTATAAGGTTAAGCAGTCTCTATGACTAAAATATGGTACAAAGTGACAATTTTTGTCACTAATAGGACAAATTTGGACACCACCTATAATTTAGCAATCTGTCAAGATATTTATATCAATAAGCGTCGTAACTCGTCAATATGGCCGATTACGGCATCGGGCTGATAATCGCCTTCAGACGGCGGGACAATTCTATACGGCTCATATTGCCTGGTCTGAATCGCCTGCATGCCGATGCGCTTTGCCCCCTGGATATCATCCAGCCAGGTATCGCCCACATAGATGCATTGCTTGGCGGCCAGGTTCAGGCGCTTAAGCATCGTGGCAAAGGGAAGCGGATGCGGCTTGACATAACCGACCTCGCCGGAAACCACTATCGTCTCGAATCTATCCGTCAGTCCAATCTTGGTCAGAGAATCCCTAATACATCTGCCGCAGGGATAGTTGGAAACCAGGCCCAGGCGGTAATATTGGAACAGGTCATCGAGCAATGGCCGGACATTACCGGGCAGTTCCACCACCTGCAAAAATGTATTATATCTGGCATCGGTCAGGGTGGTTATCTGTTCCTCTGAAGCCGTGGTGTTGTAGAGTTCCCGGATTAACTCAATCGCGATGCTTCGTAAATCGTTCTCTTTGAAGCCGTTTTGATAAGGGGCGGCAAACTGCCGGTCCCGGATAGCGGCCATGCGCTCCAGGTCGCAAGACCCGAACATCCGGATTAGCGCCTGCTCCCGGGCGTCGTTGAATGATTTAATCTGCCGCGGGCCGAATTCCACCAGCGTATTGCCCAAATCAAAAACAATCGCCTTTATATCAGCTAAAATAAGTGGCATATTTATTTTATAACATATCAACAAATAATATACAATGTTAATCATGATGTTCCAAAAATGTCATTCCCGCGAAAGCGGGAATCCAGTAATCCCCAAGCGGTCTGGATTCGCTTCGCGGTCTCTGCTGAGTTCCGTGTCCCGCCCAGAGGCGAGGCCCGCCAGAGGCGGCAAGCACGGAATGACAGGAAGTAATTCGTATGACTAATTCCGAGTTGAAACCATTCCTGGCCCCGTTAGAAGCGAACACAGTAGTGACCGCGTCAGCGAACAAAAGTAATAATCCTAAACCGTTGTTATGTTTACCCCGTTAGAAAGTTCTATCAATTATGTTTATATTCATTAAAAGGTTTTATTATCCAGACACATATCTTTCTAACGGGGTTCACCAACCTTCAGGAACGCTTCTAACGGGGTTAGCCGCGCTGGCCGCCATACTGATGTGGAGCGTCATGGCATTGCTGACCGTCAAACTCCCGGCCGTGCCGCCATTCTTCCTGGCCGGCTCAACCCTCCTCTTGGGCGGGCTGATATCACTGCCCAAGATTCGCGCCTGGCACTGGAATACCAAATTTATACTGGTCGGTGCCGCAGCGGTCTTCCTCTACCAATTCCTGTTATTCATCGCCCTGCGCTCCTCGCCGGCCATTGAGTGCAACCTGATTAACTACCTCTGGCCGCTCCTGATAATCCTGCTGGCTCCGATATTCGACCGCCAGGTGCATTTAAGGCCGGTTCATATCCTGGGCGGGCTGCTGGGCTTTAGCGGGGCAGTCATCGCCATCTACAACCAAGCCAATGGCATTTCAACCGCCTTGTATTGGGGCTATCTGATGGCCCTGGGCGCCGCCCTGACCTGGTCTTCCTATTCGCTCTACATGAAACGGTTTGCCAACACCTCGGCCTGGACCATGGGACCGGTCTGCATCATCAGCGGCATATTCTCGCTCAGCGGCTCAATGATTTCCGGTGAGGTCATCAGATTGGGCCGGGTGGATATCCTGTATCTGGTTATTATCGGGCTTGGGCCGCTGGGATTATCATTCTATCTCTGGAACTATGCGATGAAAAGGGCTGACCCGCGCAAAATCGGGACGCTCTCCTACTTAGCTCCGATCCTCAGCACCATCTGGCTGTCATTAGGCACCGGACTGCCGCTGAGTTTTGGTCTGCTCATCGCCCTGGGATTGGTCGTGTCCGGCGCGATACTGGGCCGGCGGGAGCGGAGGAATTGAAACCACAAATAGACACGAATTGACACAAATGGATTCGTGTTTATTCGTGTGCATTAGTGGTTGCCTTGTAGGCCGGAATCTGCGATAGGGGGGAACCAGATTAGGACTTTAACAACGGGATTAAACTGATTTTCCGCTAAATCAGTTAAATCCTGCGGAGTCACAACGGAGTCCCGATTATTTCGGGGTTGTTAGAAATTCGTATGTGTCCCCAGATTACGCTTTTTCAATCTTGGCCCCAGAGTGCATACATTCCATTCCTTACATCGTTACTATCCAATCTTTATATCGTCAGCATCTAACATTTATATCGTTACCACCTAATTTTTACATCGTTACCATCAAACTTCTACATTGTCACCATCCAATTCTTACGGAGTGGCCATCAAACTTCTACATCTTCACCATCTAACATTTATATCGCTACCATTTAATTTTTACGTCGTTACCATCAAACCTCTACATGGTCACCATCCAATATTTACGGGGTGGCCATCAAATCATTAGCTGGTTACTGTCCAATATTTACAGGGTTGCTATCAAATATTTAAATGGTTACCATCTAATTCCTACGGAGGCGCTATTAACCCTAAGAAGCGACACTATCCTGGGTTATTCCAGTAGGGGGGATACCCTACCCCCCACCGGCTAAGGATTGACCATAGTGTAACCCTAATATTATCAATATGTTAAAATTAGGGTATCATGAAAATACCTGTTGAAACCTAAACTTTTCACATTTTGATTATGCCGAAATATTGATTTTTACACTGAAAAGTTTAGTATTCATCTATGGCACGAAAACCGTCTTTTATCAGTGTTAACCCCGAGGAGATTGAGCAGGTCCGGCGTTTCTTAAATGCTTCCTTATACTGCGACCGTAAAGCAAGGAAACTTAAGGGGCATCGCCGTCGCCATCGGGCACAGATAGTGTATTTTTCATTATTGGGCCGGACCGTTTCCTGGATTGCCCATGAATTCAAGGTCAGCCAACAAACCGTCTGGAAATGGCGCCAGATATATAAGCAGCAGGGAATTGAAGGATTAAAGGGCCGGCATAATTAGTTTATTTATTCTCCTGGGCCTTTTCTATCTCCTCCCACGGCACGCCGGGGTTATTTCTTGACAGGGCCGGAGCTAAATGGTATAATATGTCAATGAAAAAGATGTGGATAAGGGTAGCCCATTCTTTCCGCCAGGCTGAGAAGTTTGACCGCCAATATTACCAGTCCATGTCGCCGGAAGAGCGGCTTTCAACGGTCCAGTTCCTGCGCGAGAGCCTGGCTCAGTTCAGCCAGAAAGGCCAACATGCATATCGAAAAGGATTACGAAGAGTTATTAAAGTTGTTAAACCGGCATAAGGTCCGCTACTGCGTGGTCGGAGCTTTTGCCGTGGCTTTTTACAGCCGCCCGCGCTACACCAAGGATATGGATATCCTGGTCGAGCCGTCCAGCGCCAACGCCCGTAAGGTTATCCGGGCTCTGAAGGATTTCGGATTTAAGCGCCTGCCGATGGATGAAACAGAGTTGGCTAAGCCGGGCCAGATTGTCCAGCTGGGCTACGAACCGGTCCGGGTGGATATCATCACTTCCATCGAAGGGTGCGAATTCGGCCAGGTCTGGAAGAACCGGGCGACCGGCCGATACGGCAAGCAGAAGATTTATTTCATCGGACTGAAGGAATTGCTCAAGAACAAGAAGGCCCTGAACCGCCCGCAGGATAAAATGGATTTAGACAACCTGTCCAAAGACCGCTAACTGCCGAAAACCTTTCCGCGGCGCAAATCATAGAGTCCCCATCAGATTAACCACTGCACTAAGCGCAGCGTGACCACCGCAGTGACCGTGAAGTGAATACGAAGGCACAACCCCCGGCCCCCTTTTCTAAGGGGAAGTGGCCAATAAATTCCCCCTTACGAAAGGGGGATAAAGGGGGTTGTTTCCTCTTTGTGTCTTTGTGGTGAAGATTCGTCTTAATTATTAATGATAAGAGTAGTTTCTAACTTATTCCACGGATTCCGGCTGGAATCTTTCTTAGGCCTATGATATTTGATTATTATTTTGTCACCCTTTTTTGCGGCTCTAATTAATCCGGCTAATTGTTGTGCGGATTTTATTGGTTCTTTATTCCAATCATTAACAACATCTCCTTTTTGCAGTCCAGCCCGTTCAGCCGGGCTACCCTCTTTCACTCGGCTGATAAAAAAACCATGAGCATTTTTACCGCTCACTATAGAACGCAAAGCGTATGATTTAACGAGAGATAGTTGGATACCGATTGCATTTTCTATTTCTTCGCAGCATTCTTTTTCTTGTTGATAAGAGGAAATGCCATCGGATAAGATTTGACGGATTATTTTTTCCTCGATAGACGAATTAGACTCTGAATCTTGGAAGAATTCTGGATGCCAGTTTAGGTTACTATACCAGTGCATAATCCCGGCGGCGGTAAGCAGGGCGGCCAGGATGCCGATTACGATTAATAGGGCGCGGGTCATATTCTATTTACCTTCTTTATTTTTGAAGTTGGTGACTTCTACCAGCCAAAAGGTGTCAGTCAAAAATATTCCCTCTTGGTTGACAGTGGTTTTGGTATTGTCGGGCTGCAGGACGAGTATTGTATTGTTCATCAGTCGTGTCTTGACCTGCATACTGGTCTTTCGGGCGGAGTCCCAGGTATCTGAGATTTTAACAGACAGGAATATGGTCGATTTTTCAGCCGGCTGGACCAGGAATGACGCCCGGCGTCTTTTTTCCGTGCCATCCTTTTCGACCTCGCCGAGAGAACATGTTCCCGGTTGGCCGTCAACCAGGAGTAAGCTGGGCAGCAGGGCCACCCGGGCTTTGTATTTGCTTTCGAGGGTAGCCAGCGCCTCATCCAGTTTTTTATTGTCGCATTCGGCCTGTATCTTTATCGGGGTTTCCGGGGCGCCCAGGATTATCGCGGCCGTTTTTATCTGGTATTGGATGGGCGGTTTGTCCTCGGCATATATTATTTTCTGCACTTCTTCCAAAACCTGAGGAGTATCGCAGATGATTATTCTGTTTTTGTACCGGTCAGACTCAAGCGTGATGGTTCCTTCCTTTGATTTTATGGCATTGAGCCGGTCAATAAAATCCCGGACCATTTTCGGCCTGAGGGATTGGAAATCAGGGTTATCCTGCTTGTCGTCTACGTCAGCCAGCAGAATGTAATTAAGCTGAAAGACCTTTGTTTGCAGGTTCTCTTCAATTTCCGCTTCTATCACGCCGAAGTCGCGCAGGACTTCTTCAGCCGCTTTACGCACCTTGTCTTTAGGGTCCGATAACAGTCTTTTTATGTCCGGAATCGCCTCTTCGGACTTATTAAGCGCCCAAATAGCTGAGAAGCGCACCTCTTCGTCAGGGTCGGCTAACAATTTGATTATGGCCGGCGCGTTTTCACGGGTAGCATATAATTCATCCAGCGTGTCAACTGCCGTGCAACGCACCTGGGCGTCTGAATCTGATAACAATCCGGTTATTGCGGGTATGGCTTCCCTGGCTCTTAACAACTTAAGCGCGTAAACCGAAGAATTGCGCACCTCGGCATCCGGGTCTGAAAGCAGCCGGATGAGCGGCGGGATTGCCTTTTCAGCCTGCCAGAAGCCGAGGATATCAGCCGCGGCGCCGCGCGTTTCGCTGGCCGGATGGGACAGGAACCCGATGACCTGTTTTATGGCTTCCCGGCTTTTCAATTCCCTAAGCGCCTTAACGGTAACATAAACTTCATCGGGACTGCCATTGTATAGCTTGTCCGCCAGTTCGATTACCTGTTCCGACGTTACCTTTTCTGTTGCGGGCTCCGGGATTCCTTCGGCCGGCCGGCCGGTGGTCATGAAGAGCGTTTCCTGGAATTCGCAACATTCAATCATGAAGTTATTGTCTTCATAATCCGTCATCCGGAATTTCTTTTCTTTTATTATTTCATCCAGCCATTCTCCTTCGTAACCCGGCATGCCATATTCAAATGAAACCTGGCATTTGTGAATCTGGTCGACCTTGGCGCCGTCCGGGAATTGTTTCAGGCCGGCGATGAATTGCCTGAAGTCGCCGGTGACGGTGATGGTCCAGGACGGGCGGTTGTAGAGATAGAATTCGGGCTCGGTTTGTCCGAGATAATTTAACAGGAATCCGTAGTCATTAGGCAAATAGACGGTCTTCTGTTGTTCCAGGCCCGGAAAGCCCCGGCCTTCAGTCCGGCTCAGAATCATAATTGGCAGTTTGATGCTCTGGATTTGGTTGTGTTGCATAATCCCGGCGGCGGAAACGAGGGCACAGAATATTCCGATGAGAACCAAAATGGTTCTATTCATAAGGTAACCCCTCCGTCCCTGTGGGACTACGGGATAAGAGGCTATACGTCACTGCGTTCCTATAGCCCCTAAGCCCGATTACGATTAATATAGTGCGATTCATAAAATACAATATAACCACAGATTTCACCGATTACACTGATTAGCGTATTAAAATCTGCGTAATCTGTGGTCTATTTCCCCTCCCTGGCCTTAGGAATTTCGCTGTCGCTGGCGCTATCGCGGTCTCTGCGGAGTTTTCCGTGCGCTCCTATCGGTGCTCCGTTTCTCTGCGGAGTTCCAAGACCAGGGTGAGCTTTTTGGTGTCCTTGCCCCGTTGGACCGTGATTTCCACCTTGTCGCCGGCCTTCTTATTACCCAATGCGCATTTCAGGTCAACCATATCAGCTATCAGCTGATTGTCCACCATGATAATCACGTCGTCCTTCTGCAGTCCGGCCTTGGCCGCCGGGCCGCCGGCTACCGCTTCCACCACGGTCAGGCCTTTGGTGTCCGCCTTGGGCTCCGCTAATTGCACGCCCATCAGCGGCCGCACTTCGTCTATCTTCAGGATTTTGGTAAAACACAGGTAATCAGCCGGATTGTTGCCATAGCCCTCCAGCACATCCATTACGCCGCCTGGGCTGGTCTCAACACACAGGATGGAGGAGTAATTCAGCCCGGTGCGCCATTTGGCCCGGGCCGGTATGCCGAATCGGTAGATGATATGACCGCCACCCACCACGACCACTTCATGCCCGTTGGCCGCGTCTGGACCCAGCGCGCGGAAGAAACCGGCTACGGAATCGGCCATGGTGTCCTCCCAGATGCACTGGGATTCGTAGAAGTTCTCAAAGTTCATGCCCATGCCGCTGTGCGCCTTGAATCGTTCGGTGATGTAATCGCGGTGATTCTTGTCCGCGGTATCAATCTTTTCCGGCAGGAGTTTACGCTCCTCGGCGGTGAGCGACTTCAGACCGTTGCGTGCCACCTTACGGCTTATTTCAGCCGGCGCGTTCATGGCCACCACCTTGAAACCATTAGTCCGGGCCAGGTTGACCATGGGCTGATACATGGACCAGTCAAAGCTCCAGCGGGTGTAATACTCGGTCTTGCGGAGCAGTTCCGGCTCGCTTATCTTTCCGGCCGTGTAGTCATCCAGGAATGACTGGTAGGGGCGCTGGAACATCTCCATGGCGAGGGCGATTTTGCGGGTCTGGCCGTTTTTGTCAACGACCGCGCGCAACACCTTTTCCTGCATCTGGTGGTGCAGGACGTTGTCGTGCGTCTCGCCTACATAAATAATGTTGCTCTTGATGGCCTCGGCGATCATCTCGTCAAAGGAGACGAACTTCTTTTTCGCCACGCTGTAGATATTGCCAATCAGTTTCTCAGTCGGCATTTCTTTGAGGTCCCTTAACTCTATGGGTGACGATGGCGGCGGGGGTATGACCGGCGGCGCGGCCCAAATATTCTGAATTACCAGTGCGCTAACGGCGGCTAATCCAAATAACCACATCTTCTTTTTCATTCATTCATCTCCTTTATAGCAGTGAACATGATATTTATTTAATATTTGCTACTTTGCCTCAGGTCTTTCCAGTGGGCCAAGCACGATGCTCTCAAACTGAATCCGACCGCCTTTAACCGAAAACCCGATGGCCGGAGCTTCTTTAATGCCATTCATCCAGGTAAGTCCTTCGCTCACCGACTTTCCGTTGATGTTAAAAGTGCAGAACTTCTCATCCCGGCTCATTTTTATCTGGTTCGCGCCCGGACGCAACATTGCCTTAGGGATGGTGTAGACGCCGGCAAACTGGTATTTGCCGAGGTCGGTCATGCCCTTGGTAAAACTAAGTTCCAGGTTGATGGTCTTGGAGTTTTTGGCATCTATAAAGAATTTAAGGGTAAGCGAAAACTCCTCGGGCGGCGTGCCTTTCCATTTTATGGAAGCGGCTTTGGATGTTTCGGGCTGGGCCACGAGCTGCCCTTGGGTTATTTTCCAGCAGTCCGGCGGGCCGACCTCCCAGTTGCTGAGGTCTTTGCCGTTAAAGAGGTACTGCGGGCGGACCAGGGCGTTTTTCTTGCGCTCTTTTTCCTTCCGGCTATCGACCACGGACTGGTCTATCTTTGCGGAGAGCTCCCGGGCCGGTTTGTTCGCCGGGTCAATCTTGAAAATGCTTTCGGTAATCGTATAGGTGAATCGCTGGTATTTCTTATTGAGGCATTCGCCGCCTAATGCCAATAATCCCGAAATATGGTTGTTTTTTATCCTGGCAAACCGGGTTCCATTCAGGTCAACTCTTTCCAGCGAGCGGGAAACAGAGCCGAGTAATTCATCCTCATCCCTGGTCCGGGCCGGGTTTTCCGAGAGCGATTTCATAGCCAGCCGGTAATTGCGCACGGCTCGCTTATCGTTTTTAAGTTTCTCATAACAATCGCCCAGGCGAAAGCGGGCGGCCGGAAAGTCCTTGCGGTAGGAAAGCGCCTTAGTGAACTTCTCCGCGGCCTCGTCGTTCTTACCCTGTTTAGACAGCGATAACCATGATTGGTAATAGACCTCGGATAATTCATTGTTGTCGGCCGGAATAACGGTGTTACAGATTGCGAATAAAAGTGCCAGGACAGCCGGTAATATTTTGCGGTCCATCATTCAGGCGTTTCAATAGTCAGGTTGCGGAATCTGGCGATATAACCCTGGGCATAGATGCCGATGACCGGGGTGTTATAAGGGTCCATCTTGCCGGAGCGGGTGATTTTGCCGCCTTCTTCAACCTTAAATTGCGCGTCCTTGACGATAAATCTCACTTTTGCCCAGGTGCCGAGCCGGTTAAAGGTGCATTGAGCCCTTTGATTGGTTACGACGCTGACCGCCCCGGAAGTCCTGCTCTCACCGTAGGCAAAACTGATTTCGTAATTATTGGCGGTAATCCTTTTTTCCAGGAACATTTCCACGGAGAATGCATAATTTTTAGGCGGCGGCTTTGTCCACTGGATCAGACTCGGCTCGCCGGATGACTTGGCATTAAAAACCAGGCAGGATTTGTCAACGGTCCAGAGCTTCAACCAGACACTGGGTATAACCAGGCCTTTTAAGTCGCTGCCGTTAAATAAGGTATAAGCCTTTCCGGACGTCGTTCTTTTCTGGGCGCCGCTGTTAACCTTCTCCAGTCCATCTAAGGCGGCCTTATTATTCGGGTCAACCTTAAGTATTTGCTTGTAAATCATTGAGCCCAAAAACAGATACTTCCGGGCGATGCAATCATTGGCAATGCCTGAAAGCCCGGAGATGTATTTATCCTTGATTTTTCCCGCCTCGTTGCCGGCCTCGTCAATTTTGGCCAGATTGCGGCGGGCGGCCTGCAGAATTTCCTTTTCCGCGTTAGTAGGTTCGAGATTATCCTCCAGGCCTCTAATGCCCAGCCGGTAGTTCTTTATGGCTGACCTGGTATCGCCGGTTTTCTCGCAGCATTCGCCCAGTTTGCAGAGCGCCGGAGCAAAGTCTCGCCAGTAGGAAAGGGCTTTGTTGAATTTTTCAGCCGCCTCATCGTATTTACTTTGCTTGAGAAGCGCCAGGCCTGACTGGTAATAGACATTGGCTAAATCGCTGTTATCATCAGCGAAGGCGCCGGCGGCGTGCGCAAAAAGCGCCAGCAGAATACCGAACACTAACATTTTATTATTCGTCATCTTTAGTGTCTTTTTTCAATTCCTCAATTTTGATGCTGGAAATAGACAGTATAATATTCTGGGCGAAAAAACCGATTGCCGGAGGCTTTATGGTCCCGCTGAACTCGTTAAACGGTTCATCGTTTATCAATAATTTATAGGAATTGCCGTTTTTAATAACCTCTATTTTCGATGACGCCGGTATGACCTGCCCTGAGTAGAAGGTGATCCCGTCGCAGGAGCCGCCTGCCTTGCCGTAAAGAAATCCGATCGCGCTGAACTTGTCCTTTAGAGGCGCGCCGCCTATGGTAAACGCCACGGTGAGTTTGTAATTTTTGGTCGGCGGGTCGTTCCAGAGCAAGCTCGCCTTGGTCTCCGGCTTCTTGGTATTGAGGACGATTTTACCGGCCTTGACAATCCAGCATTCGGTTTCAGAAGGGTCGTTGCTGGTCGACACCCAGTTAACCAGGCTTTTGCCGTTAAATATTTCTTTTATTGAACTTTTTTTCGCGGAGGGCGGGGTAGCGGGTTTTTTACCCTGAACGCCTTCTGATGGGTCCGGGGTTTTTGATTGGGCCGGCTTTTTTACTTCCTGAACAGTGATATTCTTGATGGAAATCACCGCTCCGCTGACGGTTATGCCCACCAGTGGCGTCTGAATTTGAAGCAGTTCTAATCGATAGTTTTCCTCATTAAGCGGAGCGGTTTTCCCGTTTACTATCAGCTTTAGCCCTTCGGCGTATCTGATAAGCTTTATTTCGTTTTCACCGCTGACTAACCACGAAGACCTGATTGGGGTTGACGAATACTTTTCATTGCTAGTCCTGCCGTTAATGATAGTAACCAAAGCCCTCGGCTTGTCAACATAGTATTTCTGGATACTAAATTTTATAGTCAGGAGGTATTCATTGGGAATTCTATCCGTGCCCAGCAAGGCAATTCTCATGGTAGGGTCTTTGGGGTCGCCGATAATCCTGCCGCCTGCTACTCTCCATAATACATCCTCTATATAGTCACTCGTGCCTTGCCCCCAATTTTTTATATCCTTACCGTTGAAAAGCTCCTTAGGCGGCCCGGCATCAATCTGCTCCGGCAACAGCGAAGCTATAATCTTCTTGTCTATTTTTGCCGTTAATTCCTTGGCGGACTTGTTGGCTTCGTCCACTTCCAACACATTCTGAGCCAGACGGAAGGTAAGCCGCTGCTGTTTCTTGTTAAAGCAATCACTGGCCAACGCCAATAGGCCAGTAATATAATCATTTTTTATCTTTTTGAAGTCAGCGCCATTGGTATCAAGCTTATCTATACAGCGATTTACCTGAGCCAACAACTCGTTTTCCTCCCGGGAAAGCGTTTTCTGCTGTTTGAGACATCTCAAGCATAAGCGGTAGTTATTGAGAGCGCTTCTGCTGTCCGCAAGTTTTTCGTGGCATTCGCCCAGTTTAAATAATGCCTGGGAAAAATCCCGCTTATATGACAGCGCTTTGTTAAACTTCTCGACCGCTTCATCGTGCTTATTCTGCTTAAAAAGCGCCAGCCCGGATTGATAATAGACATCGGCTAATTCATTGTTGTCTTCAACAAAGATAACGGCGGCGTAAGTGAGAATAACCAGCAGGATACCGAATAATAATATCTTATTTTTCATCGAGTTCCTCCAGCTTAATGCTCGAGATGGACATTCTGATATTCTGGGCCAAGATGCCGATGACCGGCGGTTTTTTTTCCTGCTCAAATTCCCGGAAAGTGCTGCCGTCGCGGATAATTTTGTAGAGATTGTCCGTTCGGATAATCTCCAGTTTATGTGATTTGGGCATTTCGCCCAGATAAATACTGCTCACATCAAAGGCCAGGTCGTCCTGACCCGACTTGTTAAGCGAACCGTAAATAATCCCCATTCGACTGTCTTTATCTTTTGCAACAGGCCCCTCTATGGAAACATCAATAGTCAGTTTATAATTCGCTGGTGGCTTGCCGTTCCAAAACAAAACGGTTCGCACCTTAGGGTATTTGGTATTAACGTTTATTTTACCCTGCCTGATGGTCCAGCAGTCGCGCACGGAAGAATCGCTATTACCTATCGTCCAGTTGGAAAAATCCTTCCCGTTAAATAATTCCTTCGCCGGCTCTTTTTTGTCCGGGGAAGACAATTTTTTGCTCTGGATGCCTTCTGGCGTATCCGGAGTTGGTTTCTTGAATTCCTGGACGGTAACTTTGCTGATAGAAATCTTAGCCCCTCTAACAATCATACCGATTTTTAATGCATCTATTGAACTGAATTCTATTTTCATTTCTTCCTTATTGGCTATTATAGACTTGCCATTTAACAGTAATTCGTATTTATCTTTATATTTGATAAATTTCACCTCATTTTCCCCGGTAAGCGCCTGAGTTAAATTATAGGATCCACCCACATACGTGTTTCTGATAGTATGGCCATAAATGGCGGCAATGAATGACTGGGATGGTTCAAGATAGTATTTTAGCACCTTAAATTTTATGGTAAGAGTATATTCATCAGGCGGCTCCGCATCAACCACCAACCAAATACCATTATTTGAATCGACAGGGTCAACTATAATCCTGCTATTTTCTACCTCACAAAAACTTGAGTCTACTCTTTTCTCAGATCCTTTTTTCCAATTTTTCAGGTCTTTACCATTAAATAATTCTCGTGGAGGTCCAACGTTTAGCCGGCCCGCTGACAGAGAAGTAATTATCTTTTTATCTATTTTGGCCAGTAATGCCTGGGCGGTTTTATTGGACTCGTCAATTTCCAGCACACTCTGCACCAGGCGTAAACTAAAACGCTGACATCTCTTATTGAAGCAATCGTTGGCGACCGTTAATAATCCTGAAATGTAATCGTTTTTCATTTTCCCGAATTCATTACTATTGATATCTAACTTATCGATGCAACGGCATACCTGGACGAGTAATTCGTTTTCCTCTTTGGAAAGGGTTTTTTGTTGTTTGAGATACTTCAGGGAGAGCCGGTAGTTATCAACCGCTTTCTTGGTTTCGCTTACCTTCTCGCAGCATTCGCCCAGCTTGAATAATGCCTGGGGAAAATCCTGCTTATATGACAGCGCTTTGTTGAACTTCTCGATCGCTTCATCGTGCTTATTCTGCTTAAAAAGCGCCAGCCCGGATTGATAATAAACGTCGGCTAATTCATTGTTGTCTTCCGCAAAGACAACGGCGGCGTAAGTGAGAATAGCCAGCAGGCTACCGAATAATAGTATCTTATTTTTCATTATCTTGTTCTTTTTCCAGCTTTTCTCTGGCCTTCTCCAGGTTTTCCTGCGCCTCCTTGTTATCCTTTTCTATCTTGAGAACAAGCGAGAAAATATCTTCAGCCAAAATATAATCCTCCTCATCAAGGCATTTTTTGCCCAAATCCATCAGCTTGGCAACCGTTTCCCTGGCAAGATTGTTAATCTTGTCTTCGATGGGTTTAAATTTCTCGGTTTTCTTGACAACCTCTTCGCGGAGTTTTGCCAGCTCATCAGATAGTGATACGCTACGGTCAGTTATTTCCAGGAATTTCCTGTAGTTTTCGTAACCAAGTTCCTCTTCCTTAAGCGCGGTATAGGCATCGCCTAATTTGGCGTATGCCTCGGCATAGTCCTCGTAATAAGAAATTGACTTAAGAAACAAATCCCTGGCGTTTTCATATTTCTTGTCCTTTAACGCCTCCACACCCAGGTTATAAACCTCCTTGGCGGCTTCAATCTTCTCCGGGTCGGCGCTCCTGGGCTCAGATTCGGACTTATCGACCTCGGAACTATCAGGTTGCGACGGTTCAGGCGTTCGGGAGACGGATTTCTTATCCTCTTTAGGCGGCGGAAGCTCTTTATCCATAACCTTGAGCGACCGCGCCTGTTTCATGGTGCTGTTGATGTCCTTGAGCTGGTTGCCAATGGCCTTGCCGTCCTCGCCCGCAAAGACATCCACCACATCCATGCAGATATTCTGCGCTTTATTAAGCATTTCGAGCGACTTGTCAAGCGAGGCATTACGTTCCTTGGGGTCGTCAATCTTATTGGCGCCGTCGATGAGACTCTTGGCTTCGACCAGGGTGTCGGTCGTTTCCTTGAGAATCGCCGCGGCATCCTTGTAGATGGCTTTGATCCGGTCTTTCTTGACGGTCATCTCGCCGTCCGGCGTGGCAATTCTCAGCGTGTCACCTTCGTCGGTTATCTTACCGATATACTTGTTGCCGTCCTTGAGAATCACCACCTCGGATAAGGCGTAATTAATGATAACAAAAAGAAAAATAATTCCGAGAAGCGGGACAATAAGTCTGGCTTTCGCTAGCGCGGTCACGGTGGTGTTCATATATGCCTCCTTATGCAAGTTTTGTTTTGGAAGAACTCTATGATGCAAATCTTGATTCTTATAAGATTATTCTTAAGCAAAAGGTTTGAGGAAAGTCAAGTAATTTCCGCCACTGATTTACAGATTAATCAAATGCTTGCATATCCTGGCTGTGGCGTCGGGCCGGCCTATTTTACGCGACCTGGTTTTCATCTCTCTGAGCCGGGCCGAGTTTTCAGAAAGGAATCTGACCTTGGCCACGGCATCAGCCCGGTTGCGGGCATATAAGGCCGCGCCCTGATTGACCAAATAGTCCAGATTGAAGATTTCCTGGCCCGGAATAGGGCGGTAGATAATAATGGGCAGGCCCAGAGCCATGGCTTCTGAAACCGTGATGCCTCCGGCCTTGCCGATCAAAAGGTCGCTGGAAACCATCAGTTTATGGACCTGGTCGGTGAAACCATAGATGGTTAGATTCCGGGCGCGGTTTTTCTTCTTGAGTTCCGAGACCTTGCGGAAGAGGCGTTTATTATTGCCGCACACCATGATTAAGCGTATCGGAAGTTTGGCGAGTTGTTGGCAGAGTTTCCTGATTTTGCCGATGCCGTATTCGCCGCTCATCAGCAGGACAGTAAAGGGATGTCTTTTGGCCGGCGCGCCGATGCCTGAGAATGCCTGGCGTATGGGAATGCCGGTGACCTTGATTCTGCCTGGTTTGATGCCTTTGGAGGCCAGGAATTTCTTAAGATTATCGGTCGGCACGAAATACAGATCTGTTTTCGGGCTAATCCACTGGCTGTGGGCGCCGAAGTCGGTGATGATGGTGGCGGTTCGGAAGCCCAATTCCCGGCTCAGCATAGAGGAAACAATGCCGGCAGTGGGATAAACCGACACAACTATATCAGGCCTGGATTCTTTAAGGAACCTTCTGACCTTATCAAGCGGGGGAGTGAGAATTTTCTTACCCAGCGGTTTGGTAAAGAGTTTGTCGGTGACATTAAAGAACAATCCGTAGGCCGCAGGCAGACGCTTGGTGCTCTGTTTATAGAGCATGCGCATAATCTTATCGCCGGCCACAAAGCGTTCCATAAAGTCCACCACCTCTACGGTTGTCTTGGGATAATGCGAGTGGAAGTATTCTGACAGCGCTTTGGCCACACTGTTATGTCCACCGCCATAGGAGGCGGTAAATATGAGGATTTTGGGCATACTATAAGTTAACCAGTTATCAGTTTAAGAACTCCATTGCCGGTAAGATTAACCTTAAAGACCTTAAGTTTACCGGCTACGTTGAGGATAATCCGGCTCTGGCCGGATTTCTTATTCTGCAGATTGGCGTTATATTTGATACGCGCATAAATAGCGTTAAATACGTGGTGGGACACCGGGGTGCCGTTTATCTTTGAACCGGACAGGATAATCTTGTTATGTTTAAGATAAAGATTCGCCACGGCCATTAACACGGCCTTGTCTATAAATTTATAGAGTCGGCTCATAAGTTATGCCTCCGTCTTTAGCATATGATGCCAGAATGCCTATATTTGTCAAGGTAATTTGTTGACTATAGTGCGATAATTATATTATACTAAAGATGACTATTAAAGATGCCGTCTTAATCACCGGTGGTGCGGGATTTATCGGCTCGCGCCTCTGTGAATACTTTTATAAAGAAAGATATGTACGAGTAGTAAGAGCAGGATAAGGTTAAGAAACTAAAGAAGACGCTTGAATATTTTAAAGTCTTGGCGGGAAACAATTAGAGAGAGTTGAATTATGGAATTTAATCCGATGATAGAGGCGTCCAAATTCTGGACCCTGCGCGGTAATCCGGCAATATTATCGGGCCGTAAGTTAAAACGGGAAAACGCGGAATTTAGCCACAACGGGATTAAACACGGAGTGGTATTCCTGAATATCGGCGATACCCACCTGGAAAAGGAGATTATTGTGCCGGCCCTGGTGCAAGAGGCAATTCATCGGGCGATAGAATCACAGCGGATGTGCTATACTTTTTCAGAAGGGGACCCGAATTTAATAAAGAGAATCGCGGCTTATTACGGCGTACCGGAAACCGAGGTTTTTGTCGTCAACGGAGTGACGGAAGCGATATTATTTATTGGGCGGATGTTGTCCCAGACGGTGAACTCGCCGGCTGGATGTCAGCGTATGGCCCGACGGGCTGATTGGCCCAATGTTATTTTAGTCCGGCCTGTTTATCCGCCCTGGAGCGGTATTATGTTGGAACAAGGATTGAAGGTCGAACTAACCGAGCGCTACACCTACGGTAAAATGAAAGGCCAACCGGATATAGATGGGATTAGCAGGAAAATAAACAAGGAAACCAGGGCCATTGCTTTAATCCCGGCTGATAATCCCACCGGTGTGGTGCTTACCCAGCAAACCGTGGAAGGCATTGCGAAACTAATCGCCCGCCGGCAGGATAAAAAACACGACATCTTTTTGATTGTGGATAATATATACAGTGAATTCATCAGTCCGGCTCATCGGATAGATTATGTTAAGGTTGCCGAGAAGTATAAGATACCGCTGCTTTTATTAGGCGGTATTGATAAAACGCTGGGGACCGGATTCCACGGCGGCTGGATGGTTGCGCATGTCCCAAAAGAGAATGAAAAACTACATCGCGAAACCCTGGAGGTCATAAGAATTTTATTTGCCAAGTACCTGGGGGCGAATACATTAACCCAACATGCAATGCTGCCTTATTTTAATGACTATGATAGGGTTTTGGTTGACATTAAAAGAAATATTGCTAAATTCCAACTCTGGTGCAATAAATTTATCAGGGGGTTAAAAGGAGCGGAAAGGAAGTTTCTCCGGTTTAAATACGGACATCCTGAGCTACCCTTGTATATATGGCTGGAGATAATCCCCAAGGGTGTCTGGGCAAATGCCACGGAGTTTGCCGACGACCTGGTGAAGACCACCGGAATTTTAGTGGCGCCGGGCGACCCATTTGGCGACAATAATTGTTTTCGCGTTTCCATGGTTAGGGATCCGATTAAGCCGCTGAATATACCGAGAGTCATCACTGAGTTTATGAATAAAAGAATAGGAGAAGAAAAGTAGCTCCTTATGATTATGGTGCAGAAAAAAGAATTGTTTGGTGAAGTCGCGGTGCGGCTGGGGCTGGCCACAAAACTGCAGGTTAAATCCGCCCTGAAGAAACAGAAGGAGCTAAAGGAAAAACGGCTCCGGCACCGCCTGATCGGCCTGATTATGCTGGATATGGATATCCTTGACACTACCGGGCTGATTATGATTCTTAAGGAAATAAACGGCAGCGGCATCCTTAATTAGACGCTGGCGTAAAGAGGGCATCAAGACGAAGATTAGTAAAAGGATTTCATATGAGAAAAAATAAGCCCACTAAAGGGCGAAACCTGAAACAACAGACACTGACGTTTCCCTGCCACCCGAAATATCTGGTTGCGATACGCAAGATTGTCAGCAAGATGTGGCGACAGAACGGATTGCCCCTGAGTGATATGAGGCTGGTAACCCTGGCAGTTGACGAGGCCATAAGCGCCATTACCCAGCATGCCGCGGCGATTAAGCAATCCGGCAATATCAATATCAACCTCGACTTGAATGACGTGCGGTTTAAGGTGGTCATCCAGGACAATATTCATTACTTTGAGGTTGACCATTTGTCTGAAACGGAACGGCGAGCCGTGCTGTTAAAAGAAAAACACTACCAAATCGCCCTCTATCTGATAACCACGCTGATGGACGAGGTTAATTATGTTTACAAAAAAGGTTTTGAGAATGAATTGCACCTCATCAAGTTTATAAAACCGCCGATTGGGAAGCCCGGTAAATAACAAATATATGCCAGAGGCCAATATCAATACTTCCTTTACGCCTAACGCTTGGAGCACGACCACAAAACCAGCCGAGCGCTTGCGCTATTTGGAAAACATCCTTAATTTCTCGCCTGACGTGATTGTCTGCGGCGACAGCCGGGGCCGAATTGTAGAGTTCAACAAGGGAGCAGAGAAATTGCTGGGATATGCGCGCACTGAAGTTACCGGCAAACCGGTGGCCGATTTATATTACAACCCGCGCGACCGTTACAAGCTGATTAACCTGCTTCAGCGCAAGGGACAGGTTACTGATTATGAAACCAGACTCAAGAATAAATCGGGCCGGGTAATTTATATCTCCACCAGCGTGGCATATATTTATGACGAACGAGGCAAGGTAGCCGGAACGATCGGGATTGCTAAAGATATCAGACGGCGTAAGGAAATGGAAAAGAAACTCGAGAAGCTGGCGATTACGGACGGATTAACCAATCTTTACGACCGGGGATATTTTAACACCTCCCTGCCGAAGATGATTGAAAAATCACAGAAAATCCATGAATTGCTGTGCTGCATCATGATGGATTTGGACGGATTCAAAGAGTTCAACGATAAAGAAGGGCATCTAGGCGGTGATTATGTCCTAAAGAAAGTGGGGGAAATCATTCTGGCCGTGCTGCCTAACAAAACAAGCATGGCTTACCGTTACGGAGGGGATGAATTTATCGTCCTGATATTGGGCAAAAAACAGGCGGCGATGACCGCGATTGCGGAGAAAATCAGAAAAGAAATAGAGGGCGAATTCAAGAAGGAAATAACCGCCAGTGTCGGCGTTGCCTATTTTCGCCAGCCTCAGCCGGCGACACAACTGATCAAAACGGCTGATAACGCGATGTATCGCGCGAAATCATATGGCGGTAACAGGGTTTGTGTGGCATGATAGAATATATTTCCGGCGAGCTTAAGGAAAAGAACCCGGCTGCGGCCGTCATCGACATCAACGGCATCGCCTATAAATTATTTATCCCATATTCCACGTATGAAAAGCTGCCGGCGAAAGGGGCAGTAACTCTTTTTACCAGCCTCATCGTGCAGGGCGGCATGCAGTCAACCGGCGAACTTAAATTGTACGGATTCGTTTCCCGCGAGGAGCGGCAGGTCTTCCAGTTATTGTGCTCGGTCACCCGGGTCGGCCCCTTGCTGGCCTTAAGAATACTTTCCGGCTCCTCGGTGGGCGAGATAAAAAACGCAATTGTTTCCGAAAACGCCGATTTCTTATCCAAGATAAAAGGGGTGGGACTTAAAACCGCCCAACGGATTATCATCGAATTGAAAGACTCCTTCAAGGATTGGAATGTCACCGGGGTCACCAAGGCCGATGATAATGGCTCCGTCGCCACCGAAGCGGTATTGGCTTTAGTGGCATTAGGATACCAGCGGAATCTCGCGGAGAAGTCTGTCAGGGAGGCGCTGCAGAAGCCAATGGCCGAAATATCAACGGAAATATTGGTAAAGCAGGTGCTCAAGGGGGGTTAATATGAAATATCACCGATGGTCTATTACAACGGCTTCTTTATTTCTGCTATTCACCGTTTCTTGTGCTTCTGATTCCCGCGTCGACCGGATCGGGTTTTCAGCGCTTCAGCACTATAACTTGGGATTAGACTGGTTAGGAGCGAATAAGCTGGAAAACGCCGAGGTCTCGTTCCAGAAAGCCCTTCAGTTAGACGATAAGTTTGGTGATGCCTATATTCAGTTGGGACTGATTTATTACGTGCTCTATGAAAGGGAGGTCAGTCTCAACTCTGATCGTGATGCGATATCCAAATACTATAACCAGTCATATAACTGCCTCCAGAAAGGCTTAAAATACAGCCCTAAAAACCCGTCCGCCTATACGGGTTTTGCCCGATTGCAAATGATCGGAAGGCAAATTGATGGCGCAGTAGCTAATTTGCTTAAAGCCCGGGAATTGGCCACGCCGGAAAACATCTCGATAGACGCAATCATTTGTTATGAACTGGGCAACTGTTACCTGTCGCAAGGCAAATATCAAAACGCCGTAAAAGAATACAAGAATTACCTGCAATTAGTTCCGGACGGACCAGAGCGTGACAACGTCAGCAGCCTGATCAAGGAAATAGAGAGCCAGCTGGAAATCGCCCCGGAAAAATAAAATCCGCCTGGCGGGCAGGAAAATCCGTAAATTCCGACGAAAACCACCCAAAACCGCCGATAAATCCCGCCTACTATATATAGCATCTGTTTTACGCCGCCATACCATCGATTGGCTGGTTTTGCCAGGCGGACGGCCCCGGCCCGGCGCCGGGCGATATTTTTTCAATAAATATTTATTTTTTCCTTGACATTATCTTTACAAACGGTAAATTACATACTGTAAAAATACTCTGGAATATATGCTATGAAAGAAGTATTTAAATATTATCCAAAGAAGCTATACCGGATTTCGGAGATACTGCATTATTTGAAACAGGGGGGAACGGAATTGTCGCGGCAGACTATTCATAATTATACCATGATGGGATTGATTTCGGAAAGCAGCCGCTTATCCGGCGGGCACCGCTTGTATGATGAGAATGTTTTCAGCCGCCTGAGAAAAATCGAGCTGCTGAAAAGGCACCGGACCCTGTCGGAAGTCAAAAAGATACTGAATAAAGAAAAATGAAATCGTTATTCCAGTTAGACGGCGTGCACTTTGTTATCGGCGTTTCGGCCGTGATGCAAAAGGTATATCAAACCATCCTGAAGGCATCACGCACCGACCTGCCCGTAATGGTAACCGGGGAGACCGGCGTCGGCAAAGAGATTACCGCCCGCCTGATTCATTTCCTGAGCCACCGCAAAAACAATCCTTTTGTCAAGGTCAATTGCGCCGCGCTCTCACCGCATTTGATCGAAAGCGAGCTGTTCGGCCATGAAAAGGGGGCGTTTACCGGCGCGGAAATCACCCATCTGGGGCGCTTCGAGATCGCCAACAGCGGCACATTCCTGCTGGACGAAATCAACGAGCTGGACATCCAGCTCCAGGCAAAACTGCTCCAGGTCGTTGAAGACAAGTGCTTTGAGCGGGTCGGCAGCAGTTTCCCACAGAAGATAGATGTCCGTTTCGTTTCCACCTGCAATAAGGACATCGCCAATATCTTAAAGGACGAAAAATTCAGGATGGACTTATACTACCGCCTGAACATCATATCGATTCACATCCCTCCGCTGCGCGAGCGGAAGGAAGACATTATTCCACTGGTCCAGGATTATATGGGCAAATACCCCGGCCCAGCAAAGAGAATCCACGATAAGGCCGTTGACCTGTTGTTAAATTATGACTGGCCCGGTAACGTCCGCGAACTGTTTAACGTCATGGAACGGGCGTATCTGTTTCTAACCGATGACTGCATCATGCCCGAACACATCACCGGGTTGCTGGAGCGGTGTTCCGGCGCCGGGCCGGGCAATATGGATACCCTTATCGGGCTGCCGCTTTCGGACATTGAAAAAGAAACAATAAAAGGCACGCTTTCTTATTTTGACGGCAACGTCCAGAAGGCGTCCCACGTCTTGGGGATAACCGACCGGACATTAAGGAATAAAATAAAGCTATATGCGATAAATAACGAGAGGAGATTAGGAAAGGACGTTATTTATGAATAAAAACCCTGTGGAAGCGGAAATGATATCCGCGCTTTGGAAGAGGTACAAAAAGGCCCCCCGGAAAGACCTGCGCAATAAATTAGTGGAGCATTACATGCCGATCGTCAAGACGATTGCCGAAAGGTTGTCATTGCATCTGCCAGGCTTTGTCGGCACGGATGACCTGATCAGCCTGGGGATTTCAGGATTATTCAATGCGATAAAATTGTTTAACCTGAGTCGGGGGGTGCGCTTTGAAACCTATTGCGTAACCAGAATCCGCGGTTCCATGATAGACGGGCTCAGGGATGCGGATTGGGTTCCCCGCCTGGTCAGAATGAAATCGCATCGCCTGGAAAAAAGCCACCGCCAGCTGCAGAAAAAACTCTGCCGGAAGCCGAGCGACATGGAAATCGCCCGGGACCTTAAGGTGCCGATTGACGAATATAACAAACTGGTCCGCGAATCCATGCCGACTTCAATGATGTCTTTTGCCTATAAAGACAACAACGACGATGCGAATGTTTCGACCGCCAACATGTTCGAGGACGCAAAAAGCGAAGACGATTACAAAACAATGCTCAACAAGCAGCTCATTGAATACATCAAAAGCGGCCTCGTCAAAAAAGAACGGTTGGTGCTGGAAATGTACTATTATGAAGAACTAACCATGGCTGAAATCGGCCGGGTTCTGGGCATCACCGAATCGCGGGTCAGCCAGATACTCGCCAATCTGATCAAGCGGTTAAAGTCTTTATTGCGCCAGCATAAATACGAATGGATGTCCGCCTAATCAGCGGCGTTGGTTTCCGCCCGGCTTGGAACGGATAAGCCGGGCCCAGGGCACCCGGGAAAGATAGCATAAATTCTTGATAGCCAGCCGGAAAACATATAGTCAATAGCCATATGTTGCCTGAAAACCGCAGATTAAAACTGATTACCGCCAAGGCCCTGGCCAACCAGGCGCTGACCGGCCCGGAGGCATTATACCTGACATCGTCTCAAGTCGCCTTCTGGGATTTGCTGCACGGGGCGCATAATATCACGAATCGATTCCTGAAAGGCAAATTCCATCTCTGCTCGATTATCAACGCCAAGAGCGGCCGCTGTTCCGAGGACTGCAAATTCTGCGCTCAGTCGGCCCATCACCATACCGGGGTAAAAACCTATCCGCTGGTCGGTCTGGCGGCGATAAAAAAGGCCTACTCCAGTGCGGCCGGCACCGGCGCGGACGGATTCAGCATCGTCACCAGCGGCAACGAATTATCCGGCGCCGAGGTCGAATACCTTTCCGGGGCGGTCGGCCGCCTGCCCAGGAAGCGCAACGCGCCGTATCTCTGCCTTTCCATCGGGCGCCTGGCCGGACCGGACATTGCCCGGCTGAAAAAGGCCGGCGTCTCGAAATTCCATCACAACCTGGAAACCTCGCGCCGTTTTTTCCCGAAAATATGCTCCACCCATTCCTATGACGAGCGAATCGCCACCATCCGGGCGCTCCAGAAAGCCGGGATAAAGGTCTGCAGCGGCGGCATCTTCGGGTTGGGGGAGACCTGGACGGATCGGATTGACCTGGCCCGGACCCTGAAAGTGCTCAAAGTCGATTCCATCCCGCTCAATTTCCTGCTACCGGTCCCAGGCACCTCATTGGAAAAAGCGCGCCGGCTCTCGCCGAAAGAGGCACTGACGACCATTGCCTTGTTCCGTTACATTCTGCCGGACACGGACATCAGAATCTGCGCCGGGCGGGAGAAAACCCTGCGCGACCTGCAAGCCCTGATATTCTATGCCGGTGCCACCGGCATGATGATTGGCGGATATTTAACCCAGCCGGGACGGGAAGTTTCGGATGACCTGCAGATGCTGTCAGACCTGGGGATTAAAAATAAAGCGCCGCGTTTACCGTCAGGCCAATGTTGCTGAAATCAACCCGGCGGACATTACGCGTGCCGTTGACCCCGTAATCGCTGTTGAAGAACCTGAATGGCTTGATAGTCTCGTAAATCATTTCACCCCTTATCAGAATTCCCGATTCCGATATCCATTTCCCGCCTAACAGAAAATGATAGCCATAGGTGTTTTCCGCCTCGTATTTGCGGTATTGCCTCTGCGCGGACTTGAAATTCTCGAAAAAATAATAGCCGACTCCGAACCCGTAATAGGGCTTGGGATTCTCCAGCCACTCTATATCAACGGAAGAAATAAAAGATGTCAGGAGCGGAACGAAATAAACCCGGCCCAGGTTCTGGTTATACAACAGATACTCGCCGTTTAACAGCCCGGTCTTGAACTTATAAGACGAATTGGTGTTGGTGGAATGCGTCAGGGTCAGATAGGCATTGCCCATGTTATTGGTCCGGCCGCTGTTGGGTATCATGTAGGCGAATTCCATGCCCACCTCGAACGACTCGGTCAGGGTATATTTCTTGAGGAATGATTCCGAAGACGGGATTTCCTGGGCCCAGACGCCGGCCGGGTTAATGAAATAAAGCAACGTCATGAAGCAACCGGCCAACCCCAAACCCTTGCTTTTAATATTCATATTTATTTCATCCTCTTACGGACTGTCAGTCCAGCCCGTTAGACCCCGCCACATAACGGGGTTCTTATTTATTATACCCCTCAAATATCATTTCAGTAAATTGAGTCAAGTTTTTTATTAATAATTTTATGATAGGGCAGTAGTACCCCGGGTAGATTCCGCAGGGGCTATTTCCCGGAACAATCTCTTGACACTCAGCAATCGGGTGGTAATATGCCATTTAATTATGAATGAATACCTGGCTGTTGACAATCAGGCCGAACCGAAACCGGAACCGCTATTCTTGTATATACCTATTTCGAGATTGATTCTGCTGTCCATTTTATCATTCAGTTTATACGAGTTCTACTGGATATATAAGAACTGGCGCTACATCAAGGAGCGGGAGGGACTGGAAATCAAACCATTCTGGCGCGGTTTCTTTGGTATCTTCTTTGCCATGGTCTGCTTCATCGTATCTATACGGATAAAGAGGCGCGAGCGGTTTTGCCGCCCCGGTTTTCACCCGGAGGATTAGCCACCGGCTGGGTGATACTGGTAATTAGCGCCAACTTCGTGAGTAGATTACCGGGTATTGCCGCGAGTCTCATATCGATATTTATGCCGTCCTTTTTGTTCCTTGTCCCGGTCCAGAGTTATATCAATTCCGTGAGCCGGAAGCGCAATCCGGGCGCGGACTATTACGGCTGGTCAGCCGGCCATATTGTCTGTTTGGTCTGGGGAATCATTATCTGGGGGCTTATAATCATCGGCCTAATTCTGGGGGCGCAATATTAAAAGCCTCGGGACGGCGGAAAGGAAAATATGAAGAAGATAATTATTTTATTGGCGTGCCTGTTATTATTGGTTGGGTGCGCCGGCAACGCATCCAGTCCTCATGATGCCAAGGCAATCGCACTTAATGCCTGCCAAATGCTGGATGCAGTAAAGGGATATCGGTTTACTATAGATGTGGCTATGGACCCGGAGATAATGGGAATTTCCGTTACGCTTAAGGCCAAGGGCGTCATTCGGAATCCGGATTTCTGCTATTTTAATGTCACGCTTCCTGTTATTGAAAAGGCCGATGCAAGTGCAAGAGAAGTGTACCGGCAGGACAACAAGATAGTTAGGGGCGAGACTCGGGATGGAAAACCTGCAAAATGGGAACTGGAAAAGGGTGACCTTTCAGACGCCATGGACGAAATATTTACGCCGTTCTATAAAACCGTTGATGGTGATAAGTTCCTCAGGAACGCAAGATTATCCGGGACCGAGACAGTTAACGGGACTGAATGCCATAAGATAGAGGCATTGATTGATGCGGAAGACCTTAAAAATGCGTTTAGCCTGATTAAAGCAATGGATGAGAAAAAGAGGTGTCCGCCTGGGACGGGTGATGCCACAAAGGCCGTATATCGATTCTGGGTGGCAAAAGACAGCGGCGAACTCTGCAAAACACAACGCACCATTGAATACCTGTCACCGGATACAGATAAAAGTTTCCTGCCGCCGAATAAGGTAATTACATTGGATATTACAACGACGCTCTCCGACCATCATAAGGATATCAAACTGGAAATACCGGCCGAAGTCCAGGCGTTGTTAAAAGATAATCCGGGAGCAAAATAGTCCCGGGCCGGCGGGCGGGGGAGGCTAATAAATGGAAAACAACGAATTAAAGCAACCGAAAACAAAAGAACCGCCCAGGTTTGTTACCCTCCTTTTATTGGGATTAGAGCTTGTGCCTATTATCCTGGTGTCGCTGATTCTAATTACAATAACCCCGCAATTTATAAGAATTTTCAAGGGGCTGGGAATGGACCTGCCTTTCATAACCAGAGCATTTTTGCATTATTGGTATTTATGGGTAATCTTCCTGGGTGTGCTGTTTATGACCGGCATATTATTGGAGATATTTGCCAAAGGCAAATGGAGGTGGGTCAATTTTTCCTTGTCCATATTTACGATGCTATTATGTGGACTTATATTTTTAGGGTATATCACGGCTGTTTTTCAACCAATCTTTGCGATACAGCAGGCGGTAAATAAATAACCCGATGCGGTCAAACCGCAGTGCAGTCCCGCGCAGCCGCAGCGGAGCCCCGATGTTTTCGGAGACCTAGCCGGGAGCGGGGCAGACGGCTAGAGAATACCATGAATGTATTTAAAACTATCATTAAGGTAATCGGGCTTAACCGGGAAAAGCCCAAGACCCGGGCCGGCCGGATTTTCAGATGGGCCGAATTGGGCGTGGCGATTTTGGTTTTTGGGTATTTGCTCCTGCTGGCGTTTCCCCAGGTGTTATTCTCTTATTCAATATCCGAAGCGGGCATTACCCTCTATGCGCGCCAGCCGTTCCCGGATAACGCCGGAGAAGTAATCAGGAAAATAAACGCCATCATCGATAAAAGCGAATTGCAGGACAAAAAGAACTCCTATCGGATTTTTATCTGCAACAGCCAATTGATGTTTACCTTATTTTCGCCGGTTTCCCGGCGCAGTTTCGGGATTAGTTCCCGCTTTACCAACCATATCTTTCTGGCCCAGGCAGAGGTCAGGGAAAATCTGGCCTTCAGGTATGGAGCCGAAAACAACAAGCGGGCCTTTCACACCGTGGCGGCCCACGAGATTGTCCATGTTATGATTAGGAAAAAGGTCGGGACCATAAAAGATTATCGTCTGCCCAGATGGATTAGCGAAGGGTATTGTGAATATGTTTCAGCCGACAGCAGTTTTCCGGAAGCGGAAGGCGTCCGGCTGCTAATCAGCGGCGGGCAAAACGACTCGGCGTCTTTCCGGTATTTCGTCTGGCGGAAAATGGTTGAATACCTGATAGACGCCCAAGGGTATTCCTTTGCCCGGCTCATCGGCGGTGGATTAAATCCGGAACAGGTTAAAAGGGAAATGGTCGAATGGCTTAAGGCACAGAAGCACGACTAATATCAAGTGCCGAGCGGGAGGGCGGGGGAGTAAATATATGGATGAGAAAATATTAAAGCCGGGTGTTGTGGCGCAAGCCATACTTATCGTATTACCGATTTGCATAATGTGCTTTGGAGCATGGATGGTCTATTCGGGGACCGAGATTAATAAACCCGGCCAGGAAAAAGCAAAGGCGGTCGTAATAATGGTCATTGTCTGTGTTGGCCTGCTCCAGACCTATTTCTATCTGAAGATATTTAACACCTATATAATCAATGACAAAGGCATCAAAGCAAGCGGAGCTCTTATTAATAAATTCCTGGCCTGGAATGAGATATCCAAGGCTGTCTTCTATAGAAATAGGAATAACACGGGGTATGTAAATTTGCATCTGGAGGTTAATGGTAAAGTTGTGATAGAATTATGGATTTGGCCCATCCTGGACTCTGATGAGGTAAGCCGTGAGATTAGAAAATATCTCCCGGCGGAAAAGATTGTCAATTAATCGCCCGGGCCGGTTAGGGGCAGTTCGAACGCAGTGAGTTACTGCGCCGTTATCCCCGCCGAGGCGGGGGGCGGGGGATTTAAGTATGAATAATAAACCAAATACCGGATTCAGCCTACTTGAAATCGTCATTGTTGTGGCTATCCTGGTGGCCGTAATCGGCGGGGCGATATACGTTCTTTCAAGCGGCCAGCAGGCCTTTGACGAAGGGGCGATGACCTCTTTCCTGGAATCACAAGCCGGACGTGTCATAGATGTAATGCGGGATGATATCGGCGAATGCCTGGTTATCACGGCCGGCGCGCCGGCCACGGCCAATAATTACGCCTCATTGACCATACAGGTGCCAATCCGGTCCGGCGGGAATTATCTGAATCCGACTACCGGGGCGGTTTATTGGGGCGCCTATGATAGCAATAACAACCCGCAGTCAAACTGGCATATTACTTATCGATTTGAACCTGACCCGGCCAAGTCCGGCCTTAATGCCCTTAATGAAAACACTGACCGAAAGGATTATAACCAGGACGGCGATATTTCCGATTCCTTTGATATCGGCCGGATGATTAAAGAAGTCTATGATTCATCCGCGGTTCTTCGGCACTCAACCGAATTATGCAATGACATTATCACGGTAGCCGGAACCAGGTACGAGGATATTAACAATGACGGCAACGCCGACCGCATTTTCACCCTGTGCGACAAAAACGGACAGCCGGTAACCGGCGGCGGAACCGGAGTGAGAATCAACATCTGGCTGGGCGGTAAACTCGGGGCTAAGCAGAATCCGATAATCGTAAATGCCAATACGGTTATTCTGTTGGTGAACCCCCAATAAAAGAAGCAATGCCCTCCGGCGGGCGGGCAAAACCGCAGTGGCATCCCGATGGCTATCAGGACAGACGGGACGGAGGCAGGAATCTGCGATAGGGGGTAACCGGATTAGGGTGTCCCCGGAATTCTGTCCGGAATTCCATATTTCTCTTGTCTTTCCCTGAAAAGTTGGTAAAATGCCAGCAAAAACAAAAAGGAGGATATATGAACTCGCAGAGACCGCGTACAGCGAAAAACCGCGCATATATGATAGTAGCGGCCCTAGGCCTGGTGGCGTTTATAATTGCCTTTAATTACATCGGTTGCGGCGGCGGGGGCGGCGGCGGCAATAGCGGCTCGTCTTCCGGCGGCGTTAAAATCACCGGCGTCCTGGACGCCACAACCCTGGTCAGTTTGCCGCCTGATGAAAACAGCATTCTCAACCGATTCTGCCGGATATTTTCGCCCCAAAAAGCCTATGCTCAAAGCGGCTCGGATGTCAACCGGATCATTGCCATCTCATCAAGGGGGAATACCTATACCATTACCGAAGGCACCTTAAACGTCAATTCCTTCTCGCTGTCCGTGGCCAAAGACAAACCCTATCTTCTGGTGCTTCTTTACGACACCTCTATTATCGGCGTTTACAAGGTTGACGACGCCACCGGCCTGGACTCATTCCCTTTGAATTCCGCCTCTACAAATATAGACCTGGGCACGGTAGCTCTGAGCGGAACGGATGTCGTCACCGGCACCGCCTCGCAACCGGTCATCCTGGATAGTTTAGGCATCACGACCGCGCTGGCCAGCGCCATTGGAGTGATGGATGACGAGATGCTCCGGCTGGCCGGCTCGCTCGACGTTGACCAAAACGGGCTGCTCGATACCCTGGAAGGCAAGTGGTTCCCGTTTATCATTGACTTTGAGTTTGACCCGGGCGTATTCACCGACACGGTCAACGCCTTCAGCCTCAAGTCACCCATCTCTTACAACGGCTATAGTTTTGGCTTACATATGAGACCGTATGACGCCACGCTTGACTTCACCGCCGGCGGCACGCTTACCTCTCCGGCCAACATAAACGGCGGGAACGACAATCCTTCGGGCCCAGCCTGGATAACCGGTGACCAGGCATCAATCAGCTTTTACTCCGGCGGCGGCATGGGCACCAATCCGGCCGCGCCTCCGGCCGGCACTTACGTCGTAACCATACCCATCAGCGGCACGGCCCTGACCAAGACCTATACCTTTAACAACGTCAAAAGTTACGGGATTGATTCAAACCTCTACCATATCCTTATCCCGACTGTTAAACTCAACATTGACGGCTCCGACCGGATAACCTCTATCGAGATTGAATGGTGGAAAAAAATGCCCGGTGATATCTGGGTCCAGCCGGATGCCGCCGAACTGGGGATGTTGCTCCACGACTCGACGATGGAAATCGCGCCCGTTCCGCCTTCCGCTCCGACCGACCCGAAAATATCGGTCACCATGACCAGTTTTTCCAATCCGATGACGGTCATCCCGCCGGCGCAGGGCTTTGCATCAGGTTATATGCGGATGATATACACGGACAAATTCGGCTATGTCTACGCGTTTTCCTGGAACAATTAGCCGGCGAAACGACAGTGTAGTCCCGGAGCACCGCAGTGCCTCCCGCTTAGAGGGGCAACTTATTGCGGGGCGGAATGACAGTGCGGAGCCGCAGCGGAGTCCCGATTATTTCGGGGCAGTCCCCGCCCCTGCGGGGCGGTTGCCCCGGTGCGCAGCGCTCCGCCGGTGCCAAGGGGTGTAAATTAGCGCAGGTTCCCCTAATCACGTTCATTGGCGCAGTGCCAAAATAAGCGAGAAAGATATTAAATAACACTTGACAAAAATAATAATATTGGTATATTACCGTCAGGTATGAACTCTACTAAGACCGCGTTAGCGAACACCGCAGTAGCCGCGTTAGCGAACACCGCAGTAACCGCGTTAGCGAAGACGCTGCCAACCATAAAGTGGCTACCCCCCACGAAACCACCATATAATACGGAGCCGCAGCGTCCGCCTTTGGCGAGACCTCGCCTTTGGGCGGGGGAGTCCCGATTATTTCGGGAAGGGGTGCAGGGCATTATTCTATTACAAGATACACGTTCGTTTTGCCCGGTGTAAACGATTCTAATTTAATAAATAGTTTTGCGCTGCCATTTTGTTTTAATCGGTTGGAGTGATATTTTATTATTATGAAGCCATTAACGTTAGCGTTGTCCCGCAGGCCGCTGCTCCTGTTTCTGGCGACTCTGGCCTTAGTGTTTATTGTTGAAGGGTTAATAATGTATGGACTCTCTTTTTTACAGCCGTTACTTTCCCCGCGAACCGAAGGCGTTCTTGATTCGGCGCTGCTGACCGCTATTCTTTTTCCCGTTGGCTACTTCCTGATGTTTCGTCCCTTAAAACAATATCAGGAATCATTAACCGGAAAAGAGGCGGAACAAAAATTCAACCTGCTGGCATTGGTTAAGGCAATTACTCTTTCGGATGACTTTGAGTCCGCTCTAAGGATTACCACTAAGACGGTATCTGAAACCATTGGCTGGGACTACGGCGAGGTCTGGGTGCCTGACCGGGATAATAAAACCCTGAGATGTCTCTCCAGTCATTGTGCCGATGATCTGAAAATAAGCAAATTCAGGCAGGTTACCGAATCAACAGATTTTCGGTTTAATACCGGGTTGCCCGGCCGGGTTTGGTCGTCCGGACGTTATGAATGGATTCCGGATATTTCTGCCGTTTCTGATACAGTATTCCTCCGAAACAAAGCCGCCCAGGAAGCCGGCCTAAAGGCCTGCTTTGGTATTCCGATTATCAACGGAGAAAAGGCGCTGGCTGTTTTGGTTTTCTGCGCATCTGAATCATTACCAGAAGACAAACGTCTGGTAGAAATGGTTTCAAGTGTCGCCCTTCAATTAGGTTCCATATTCCAGCGGAAACAGATGGCCGAGAAAGAACAAATGATTCAGAAACAACTTTATCAGGCGCAGAAGATGGAAAGCATCGGCGGGCTGGCCGGCGGGGTGGCGCACGACTTTAATAATATCCTGGGCGCAGTTAAGGGGTTTGCCGAACTGGCTTTGATGGATATTGACAAGACTAATCCGCTCTATGAATATCTTAAGCATATTGTGGCCTCAACGGACCGGGGCGCTAATCTCACCCGGCAACTCCTGCTCTTCAGCCGGAAAAGCAACGTTGAACTCCAGCCCCTCAACCTGAACGAGGCCGTCAATAATATGCTCAAGATGCTCGCCCGGTTAATCGGCGAGAATATCAGAATTGAGACCAAACTCAACCCTGATGTCAGTATCATTAAGGCCGATGCCGGAAACATTGAACAGGTTTTGATGAATCTGGCGGTCAATGCCCATGATGCCATGCCCCAGGGCGGTAAAATAACCATCACAACAGAAGATATAACCATAGACGAAGAGTACAGCAAATTCCATCAGGAATCGCGCCCCGGTAACTTTATCTGTTTGTCTATCAGCGATACCGGCATCGGAATGGATAAGAATACTGTGGCGCGCATCTTTGAGCCATTCTTTACCACAAAGACGGCAGGTAAGGGCACCGGTCTGGGGCTGGCCGTAGTTTACGGGATTGTCAAGCGGCACGAAGGATGGATAAACGTTTATAGCGAACCCGGCCAGGGCGCGATTTTCAGGATATACCTGCCGGTTTCAGGCGAGAAGGTAAAGCCCAAAACAGATACCAAGACTATTGTTCTTGAGAACATCAGGGGCAATGGGGAGCGAATCCTCGTGGTTGAAGATAACATGGCAATCCAGGAGATGGTGGCCCGGGCACTGACTAAAATCGGCTATACCGTGTCGCGGGCGGCGACCGGTTCGGAGGCACGGGAGATATTTGGCCGGACCAAAGGTGGGTTTCACCTGGTCCTGAGCGATATCATTCTGCCTGATACCAACGGAATTGAATTGACGGATGAATTATCAAGGCGGAGACCAGGGTTGTCTATTATTCTCAGCAGCGGCTATCTGGATAAATCAGAATACAGCGATGAGGTAAAGAAACGCAATCTGCCTTTTATTCCGAAGCCGTATCAACTAACAACGCTTTTTAAGACCATAAAGGAAACCATCATGTTAGCGGATACGACCAGGTGATGAGAAAGGAGCCTATTTATGCGTGAATTATGGATTGGCACCGAGAAGATGCCGGATGGCGGCGTCAGAATCCAGCTCCAGGGCGCGGTGGACGCCTATTCGTACCGGAAACTGACCAATACCTTTAACAACCTGATTGATTACGGAGTTTGTAATATTGTAGTCGATATGTCTGATGTAGAAAGCCTGAACTGCGCCGGGGCGCATATTTTCCTGGGTGCCGGCATTATCACCCGGGAAAACGGCGGGCGAATGGCCATGCTCAACCCGGCCCCCAGGGTCCGGCAGATGCTTGACCTGTTAGATTGCAGCCAACTCTTTGAGGTCAGCGCAGAACCGTTCCCGGCTCCGGCCGGGCGCCCGGAATGCCCTAACCTTAAAACCAATCTGGACTACTGTAATTGTTCGTTTCCGCTCTGTCACCGGAAGGGCAGGTGCTGTGAATGCCTGCATTATCACCGGACGAATGATGAATTGCCGGCCTGTTTTTTCCCTAAAGAAGAGGCGGTGATTTCCGCGGGGAAAACCCCGGACCGGTCGTTTGAGCGGTTTATGAAATTACGCCGTTTTTAGCCGACCGGATTAAGGAGAAGCGAGGAGGGATATATGCATATCACCAGTCATTTGTCAACGAGTATTTTAGACAACATCGCCAACGGCGTCTATGTTATAGATAATAATATGAAAATCCGGTATTGGAACCGGTCTATGGAAAAGATTAGCGGCATAAAATCCCGGGAGATGGCCGCACACCCCTGCGAAAGCAAGAAATTCTTCTATTATGACCGGAGCGGAGACCATCCCTGCAACCGCAAGCAGTGCATCCTGCTGAATTCCATAAAATACGGATGCTCCGATGAAAAGGAATTATATCTGCGCCATAAAGACGGTTTCCAGGTCCCCGTTTCCCTGCGGGCCGCGCCACTGAAAAACTGCCATAACCAGATTATCGGCGCGGCTGGGATGGCCTGCGTTAATCCCTACCGGATGGCCGGCATCCGATATGCCACCGAACAGGAACAGATGGCTTATATCGACCCCTTAACCGGCATCGGCAACCGGCGCTACTTGGAAATGAACGTCCAGCGCCGGATTGAGAAATACTCCCGCTATTCCTGGAAATTCGGCGTAATGTTTATCGACCTGGACCATTTCAAGAAAATCAACGATGCCTACGGCCACAATATCGGCGACGAGGTCTTGAAGATGATGGCCGGGTCCATCCGGCGCAATTTAAGGCCCTATGACGGGGTGTGCCGCTGGGGCGGGGAGGAATTTATTGCCACCGTTCCGGGGGTTAACCAGGATTCGCTCCAGGCCGTGGCCAACCGGCTGCGCCGGGACATCGAACAGAATAAATTCTTTGTCCGGATGCGCAATATCAAAGCCACCATCTCGCTCGGCGTAACCATGGGCAAGACCACCGATACGGTGGACGGGCTGATAAAACGGTCCGATGCGCTGATGTACCGGAGCAAAAAATCAGGCCGTAACTGCGTCTCGGCTGATGTTTTGTGATAGATAGAACCCAGAACCGGAATAAATCTTATGATTAAATCCACGCATCCGGATTGTTCCCGAAGAGGACTCACCGGCACGCGCAGTTATTTCAAGTATGTTCTGAATCATATCCGGGATGGAATGATGCTGGCTGACCCACAGGGCATCATTTGTGATGTTAACACCGCCTTTCTCACTATGACCAACGCCCGGCGCAAAGACGTCATCGGCCGCCATTGTTATGAAATCAACCCCCATCCCGATAAACACTGTGTTCTGAACCCGTCCGCTCACTGCCCGATAAACATTGTCATCAAGAATGGCCAGCCCGTGCGCACCGAACATACCCATTTTACCCCGGAAGGCAAGAAAATTTTCGTGGAGATGTACACCTTCCCGATTTATGACAGTTCCGGGAAAATACAATTAATGGCCGCTCTGTTCCATGACCTAACCGACCAGAGACAAGCCGAGGATGCCCTGCGTAGATTGACCGATTACCTGAGCAATATTGTAAACGGAATGGCGGAAAGCATTATGGTCACAGACCGCAATTATCTCATCAAGGATGTTAATGACCAACTGCTGAAATTGTATCAGACCACCCGCGATAAAGTCATCGGATTACCATGCTATAAAGTCAGCCGCGGTTATGAAAAACCCTGCCAGAATGTAGAGCCGGGACTGGTGTGCCCTCATACAGAAGTGTTTAAGACAGGCCGGACGGTAACCACCGAGCATATCCATCGTGATAGCTCTGGCAACCGGCTGATAGAAGAAACCTACAGCTTCCCTGTTTTTGGAGAGGGTGAAAAGGTGGACCTGATGGTGGATATATTCCACGATGTAACTGCCCGCAGACGGGCTGAGACGGATTTAAAACGGGCTTACCGGAAATTGCAGGAGGTTACCAAAAGCATCATTTACGGGATGGTCAAGTTGGTGCGGACCAAAGACCCGGCAACCGCGGCGCATCAGGAACGAACCTCACGAATTGCCCAATCCATCGGCCGCCAGATGAAACTATCGCCGGAACGGATTAAAGGCATCCAGGTGGCTTGCCGGCTCCACGATATCAGCAAGATATATATCCCGCCCGAGGTCTTGGATAAATGCGGGCATCTGACTAAAAAGGAGATGGGGCTCATCAAAACCCATCCGCAGGTGGCTTATGACATCCTGAAACTCATAGAATTCCCCTGGCCGGTGGCTGAAATAATCTACCAGCACCACGAGTGGTTTGACGGCTCGGGGTATCCGCGGGGCGTGTCGGGCAAACAGATTCCACTGGAGGCGCGGATACTTTCGGCGGCGGATGCGCTTGATGCGATGACTTCCCGGCGCGCTTATCACAAACCGTTGACGATGAATCAGGCGTTAAAAGAACTCGCCAGCTACCGCGGAATCCGTTACGACCCTGCGGTGGTTGACGCCTGCATTAAACTCTGTAAGAAAAAGGGATTTAATTACAGAACCTAACCGGCGGGACACGGAATCTGCCACCCAACTTCGTTGGGCGGGCCGCGCCTCTTTGGGCTCGTAATCCGGTAATCCGGGACAGGCCCCTCCAGCGGCCCCGCCTACGGCGGGGTAAACGGGCAGTCCCGACCCTGGGAAACCCAGTATCTAAGCCACTTTCGCTGCGTAGTCTCTACGAGTCTTACTGCGCGGGCGCGGTCTCACTAGAGTTCCGACCATTTTTTGTCAAAAAGTGACAATTTTTGTCACTTTCTGACACTTTTTGTCACTTCCCACGATGCCCGGAATCCGGCCTGCATGGCCGGATTCAGAACCTGTCTCCGCTATCCCTTGATTTATAAGGGGTTTAGGGCATCAGTCCGGATTTATTCCGTAAACCCCTTGTTTTGGCACAGGAATTGCTTGTAATATCAGTGCCGGGCGGGCCGGGCCTGCCCGGATGAATGGACCCAACTGGATTCCTGCTTTCGCTAACGCGGTCTCAGTAGAGTTCGCAGGAATGACAGATGGTGTTAAAATCGGTGCAAGCCCAACCGCACGCCTACTGCGCTTGACACAGCGGACGCGCCGCGACTTACCCCACGATAAGCCCTTGAATAGGGCAGTATTCCCGCCAGAGGCGGGTCTAACTCGCTGTAACGAGTAAACTCTAACAGCGAGTAAGAGGGATGGTTTTATGTTCGCGCAAGATTGCAGTTTCAATAGCGCAAGCCACAAGAGGTATACCGGTCACGTTCCTTAGTTTTCGGGCTGAAACCCGTTGGTTTCGGCTCAGGAATCATGAGTTTCGGCTCGGGAATCATGAGTTTCGGCTTGGGAATCGTGAGTCTCGGCTCGGGAATCGTGAGTTTCGGCTCGGGAATCATGAGTTTCGACTCGGGAATCATGAGTTTCAGCTCGGGAATCATGAGTTTCGGCTCGGGAATCATGAGTTTCGGCTCGAGAATCATGGTATATTAAGGTTATGCCACTAACTTTACGGTGATAACCTGTTAGATTGTGAGGTTTATATGAAAATCACTAGTCCATTTGGCAGAATACATCTAAGCGACGCCAAGTTCTATGGCCTGCAGGGTACTTATGTTACTCTGGCTGATGCCAACAAGGTGCTCTGGGGTCTGCCGCTGGCAGCGGTGGCCGCATTAGTGGCCCGCCGGGCGGAATATGAGCCGCTTTACCTGAAAATCCAGCAACTGAACGTCCGAACCAGGGCAGACGTGGCCGCGCATCGGGACAAGCGCCGGGTCTATGAAAAGGAGTTGCGGGAATTCCACAATGAGTGGATTGCCAACAACAGCGCCATACCGGCTGAACAGAAGATGATTCTGGGCGGACGGGAGCGCGACCTGGAGCCGTCACCGGGCGGGCCGATTGACGATGTGCCTTCTGTGAAGGTAGCCGGCGTCGGCGGCGGCACTATCAAGGTCTGGTGCAAGGTCACCGAGGATAAGACCCTGCCCAGCATGCATCCGGATGCCAATGTGGTGGAATACCGCTACATTTTGCTCGAGACCGGAGACGTGGCGCCCAGCGACCCGGAGGACTGCCCCAAGGGCGATAGCTCCAGCCGGGCCAGGTTCACCATCAAGGCCGGGGCCAAGAATGCCGGGAAACGTTTTTACGGATTCTTCAGGTGGGTCAATAACCACCGGCCCAGGCAGGAAGGGGACTGGACCAACGCCATCAGCGTGATTGTCGCTTAGAGCCAGTTAGCGACGCAGGAGCTTTACTGGGTCTTAGTCCCGGCAGTATTTGCCGGGAGTAAAAAATCCCCCCAGCCCCCCTTTTGCAAAGGGGGGTAAAGGGGGATTAGAAAGGTTTTTTATGTTAAAACCAAGCGAAGTAAAAACCGAGAACATCGCCAATAATGCGGTGACCACATCCAAGATAGAGGATGGGGCAGTGAACTCGGCTAAATTACGCGAGGGCGCGGTCAAGGCCGAGCATATCACGGCTAAGGCCGTGGGTCCGAGCGAATTGCAGGACAGAAGCGTGACTACGGCAAAGATTGCCAATAGCGCGGTGACCGAAGAGAAAATCGCATCCGGCGCGGTCACGACCGGAAAGATAGGGGAGTTGGCTGTAACCACCTCACGGTTGCAAGACCGGGGCGTCACGACCGAGAAACTGGCCAGCAACGCCGTGACAACACAGAAGATAGCCAATGGGGCGGTGACTCCGGCTAAACTCTCATTCACACCGCCGTCTGTGGCCCGGCCGATTACGCCCGCTGTGACGACCGAAGAAATAGCAGTAGGCGCAGTATCGGCTGACCGCCTCGCAGGAAGCGCTGTGACCGCAGAAAAAATAGCAGCGAACGCCGTTGAGACGGCCAAGATAAAAGACCAGGCCGTAACCGGGGCGAAAATCAAGGATTACGACATCGGCTATACCCAGATTGCCTCCAACAGCATCAATCGGGAAAAGATTATCAATGGCGAAATCCTGACCGAGAAAATCGCTAATGGGGCAGTAACCGCCGAAAAATTAGCCCCGGGCGTGGGCGGCGGGGACACGCTGACCATGTTCCCAACGCCACAGACCGCGCTGGACCAAGGCGGGATTATTGCCACGACCCAACCGGCCAGCGTTGACCTTTCCACAATTATCCCGGTAGGCACCAAAGGCGTCATTGTGTCAATCGCAGTCATCAACCAGAGTTATGCCAACGGCGGGATGATGGCCTATATTTTTAGGCAGTTGGGCGCGGAGTATGCCTTGCAGGTCATGGCTCCGCCTGCTAACGCTCCGGGGGTATCTAACGGCGGCTCGGTCCTGATGCCGGTGGCAACGGATAGGACACTGTTGTGGCAGGCATATGTGGCTGGGAATAATTCCACGGAGTTGGTGATTTACATACTGGGGTATGTGATGTGATAAAATCCCCCTCACCCTTCCCTCTCCCCAACGGGGAGAGTATAGGAGAGGGGGTTCTTTCTGTGCTTTGTGGTGAAGATTATTTTTGTTTGGCTTGTTCTATTTCCTCCGCCGGCACGCCGAGTTGTTTCAGTGCGGCTTCGGCTGATATTCGCACACCTTCATCTTTGTCATTAAGCAGTTCTTTTATTAGAGGAATAGATTCTTTATCGTTCAGTCTGCCGAGCGCATCAACAGCAACTCTGCGAATATAACTGTTTTTGTCTATTAAAAACTCTAATAAATATTGTTTCGCTTCTGGAATACGGTTGAACCATGTAAGCTGGCTTTGCCATGAAGGATCCCCGGAAATTATTGTAATAATATTACGTTTTTGTTTTTCGGTTAAGACCTCTTTTCCTTTTGATATAATTTCGCTTATTAATTCGGCAATATCATGATCGGTAAATTTATTTCTATTTTTATACTCAAGAGTTCGATCATCAACCGCCTTAAGTGTTATCTGTATAAGAAATTCATATTTATTTTGAAGGTCAATTTTAGCGGCATTTTGATACATCACCCCGGCGGCGGTAATCAGGGCGGCCAGGATTCCGAGAATAATTAATAGGGTGCGGGTCATTTTTTCTCCTTGTCTTTCTGAATATGTTTTTCCAGCCTATCAAAATGTTCCAAGGCCTCAGCGGCGTTTTTACGTACCGATTCGCTTTTATCAGTAAGCATCTCTTTTATCTTAGGTATGGATTCTTTATCGTTGAACATTACCAGCGCCTGAGTCGCATCAATTCGCATTCTTTCTGAGCTGTCATCAAGAAATTTGCGTATTGTAGGAATAGATTCTTTATCACGTAAGATAGTAAGCGAAGCAAGCGCACTCCTGCGTACCATATCAGAGTCGTCATTAAGCAATTTACGTATTTCAGGTATAGACTCTTCATCCCGTCCTTCGTAAGAAGAAAGGAAATCTATGGCCTCCCTTCGCACCGAGGCGTCTTTATCGTGCAGGAGCGGGCGCTGCTTGAGGATTTCATCCATTACTTTTAAGCCGGGAATCGTTACCTCGCCTTTTTCGTTCCGTAAGCATCTGGCTCTAAATTTGTAGTCCTTGCCTACAGCCTGTTCCCTGGGTTCATGGAAGAATTGAACCGGGCTGTGTACGTAGTATATAATTTCTTTTCCGGGTTGGATGGTTTGGGTGTTGGTGGTGAGTTCCTTGATTTTTATTCGTATAAACCAATCTTGTAGACTTCTTCGTGGACTATTCCAGGTGTCGATTTCTGTTACGGTTCCGGTGAAGTCAATTACTTCTGTTTTACTCTCCTTATCCTTTTCTGTCTCCTCCTTCCCGCTTGGGGCGGGACTCCGTTGCGACTCCGCCGGCAGGCCGAGGGGTTTAAATGCTTTTTTATAGATGGTATTACTTTCTTCTTCTGTGACTCCTGATTTAAGCAGATTATCCATTAAGTGGTGTTCATCTGCATAAAAACTGCCCCCACTATGTTCTCTGGTCTTATCCGTTAGCAAATCATAGAGCAATTTTTTCATCTGCGGGATAGATTTCTTCTCATGAATAGGATTGTGTTTGTACATAATCCCGGCGGCGGTAACGAGAGCGCAGGCGATTCCAATGAGAACTAAAAGAGTTCTGTTCATATTTTACTTATCCGAATATTTCCATTTTGTGATTTTCCGAGTCTCGGTACTGACATCAACTATTATGCATCCTCCGGTGTTTCTTTTAAACCGAAAATAATAGTAATTCTCGTTGTAAGCTTTATTGTGGATTACAGTATCTGCTTCTTTCAAAACGCCTTCGACACTGGATTTTTTACGGCCTGGTTTAAATATCTTTCCGGCTAAATCGTAGGCTTCCTTGACGTCTCCATCCTTAATACTTTTAAGAAATGATTGCTCTTTGGTGAATGGTAAAACCGGGAGTCCAATTTCTGTATTAGGGTCTTTTAGTTTTTCGACAAGTTCTTTTGTATTATGGATTTCGTCTGGGTTATGCTGAGGCTTTGGTTCGGAAGCGCATCCGGCGGCGGTAAGCAGGGCGGCCAGGATGCCGATTACGATCAATAGGGTCTTGGTCATATAGCTTAGAGCACATTCGCTACGCTCAGTGTAAACTCCGGGCGTATAGCGTAGAGTGGAAAAACTGTATGCTCTATGCTACTTGCTCTTTGCTTGCTTAATCTCCTTCGCCGGCTTCAGGATCCGGCGGTTAAATCTCCAATTAATGTCCCTGAAGAGCAAGGCCCATCATTACCGCAAATATCATGGCCAGGTACATGGCCATGGCACAACACATACCTAAAGCCAACGGGACCAGGTAAGCCAGGATGGCCTTGACGGTGGGAATCCGGTGGCTTTCCCTGAATCCGATGATGGTCAGGATTATGGCTCCGAGCATCGCGGCCCAGCCGCCGAAAAACGGTATCAGGTTGCCGATCGAGGCACTGCCGGTGGCATAGGCAATAGACCTGAAGGTGGCCTCGAACCCTTTCTTGTTACCCCCGAATATCATTAAGCTCAGGTGATACACGCCGGCCATGATAAAAATCGCTATGCTGGAGATAATAGGCGAGAGTATGACCATAGCCGCCAGAAACCCCATTATCGTAGCCAGCGGAAGCCAGCCGGCCTCGGTAAATGCCATTGGCAGGAAGACTATCAGGTATATGGGTACCAGCCATATGACGGCGGCCAGGGAGCCGATAAATCCGGTTATCAGGAAATAGAGATAGGGCCGGCCGATGCCGGCATCGGTCGGCATATTGGCGAAGAAGCGGATGGGATGGAAGGCGATTTCCTTCCAGGTGTTATAGAGGCGCCTGAAGAACGGGCCCTGGTCTTCCCAGAGCGGTTTGGGAAGTGAATCGTTCATTTTATTCTCCTTCCTTGGGCTGTGTTTTACCGGATTACAGGGCTGAGCGCCTTAGAGCGTTTTTCCGCTTTCCCAAGCACGCCCAGTCCATCATAATACATATTATCGGAAGTTAAATTATAGCGGACTAAGTGAGCCCGGGCGCGACCCTGGGCGTTTATTTTAACATCCGGTAGCCGATGATATTCCGGAACGGAACTTCCATAGTCTGGTTAGTCGGTGAGACCTCAACGATGACCTTGTCGCCCTGCTGAATCTTTTGCACGGTTCCGATGATTATCTGAACGTCTTCGTAGGGCTTGATGTAGATTACTATCGAGCGCCCGACCAGGCAGGCCGGCAGTATCAATCCGTCCTTGCCCAGTTCATCGGCCACGTTAGCCAGTTTGATTTCCACCTGCCGGACTGTCGCGGCCATGGATTCGTTCTTTTCCCGGGCCAGGATGAGGTCCGTATTGGCCTGTTCCAGCTGGAGTTTGGCCTTTGCGGCCTCTTCTTTTGCCCCGGCAATCTCGGTGTCCTTGCGGGCGAGTTCCTGCTTGGCGGATTCGGCCTCTTTTTCCAGTTTGGCTATCCGCTCTCCGCTGTCACAACCCATCAGGGCCACCAGGGCGACGATTAGCAATATTTTCTTCATTCTATCATCCTTTCTATTAGATTCCCGCCTACGCGGGAATGACCACTTAAGCGTGGTCACTTATACACAACGCTGATGTCGTTCATGGCCCCCCAGCAGCGTTTGCAGAGGTTCTTGTTAGAAATCCCTTCGCCGTTGCAGGTGGCGCAGGGGGTGGATTTACGTTCTATGACATACATATACCGTTCGGCAAACAGCGCCTCCAGGAAGGTCTCTTTCTGCGCCTCATTGGCTTTTGCCCACCATTGCTCCGGGGCGATTAATTCGTTTTTCTGGACCGCCTTATCCCGGGCATCGGCAACGGCTTTTACCCGTTTTTGGTATTTGGCATATTCCTCGGGCGACATGGAAGCCGGCGGCGCCTGTTCCTCGGCGCTGATAATCCACGAGCCCTCGCCGTAAGACGCCTCGTACTTGGGCAGGTCGGCGTATTTTCCCGGCGAACGGTCGTTGATGATGGCGGTGATTCTTTCTTCAGTCATCTTGGTGTCCTTGACCAGTTTATCAACTATGAGCTTAAAAAGCATGGTGTTAACATAGGCATTGGCATCCTGGTAGGTCAAATCCTGCCCGCTGGTCTTCTTGACGAGCGCTTTCATGCTGGCGTAGTATTGCTGGGCGATTTTCTTTGCGGAGTCCTTCTGGGATTTGTCGTCCAGTGTCTTCTCGGCCTCGCGGAGCTTGTCCTCCAGGCGCCGGATTGATTTTTCGGTTTCGGCCGAAAGCGGACTGCCCTCTTTGCGCCATTCGGCCAGCAGGTTTTTCGCCTGTTCGAGTGACTTGGCGTCTTTATTGGCTATCAGGCCTTCTATTTCCGTTTCCCGGGAACGGCTGACATCCTGGTCCAGTTCGGCGATTTTCTGGGCGGCCCGGGCCTTGTAGGAATCAGCCAGTTCGGCGGCCTTGCGATAATGCTCCCGGGCCTTGTCATAGAGCTTTAAAAAAGTCTTGCAATACTCGGCCAGCTCGAAATTATCCGACGCCTTCTTGGGGTCGGCTGTCTTTGCCCTTTCGACATACCATTCCTGGGCGGTGTATACCTTGAGGGGATTTATCTTCACCGGGTCGACGCGCACGGCATCGCTGAGAACCACATTTTTTATGCCGGTTAACGTTTTTAGCCTGAGCTGGGCGGCGCTCTTTTCGACTGTCACGCCCTCGTATATCTGGCCGCTTTTGAGGTAGACCCGGGTGGCGTCGATATTATAGGAATCGCCGGCCAGCGAGGAAATCGCCAGCATTTTTTTCATCCGGTCGGCTTCCGCGCTGCTGAGATGCTGCCACTTGAGGCGGACAATCCCGTTATCCGGCCAGGATTTCAGTTCAAATCCCTGGTCGTCGGACGAGATGATTTCCCCGGTCAGGTATGAACCGTTCTTGAGTTCAACAGTGAGCGGCCATGCCGGTCCGGCGGCCAGGAATACCAGAACGGCGACCGTAATAAAAACGATGGCAATATTTTTGTTCGGCATCATTCAAATAATTGCGGCGCGATATTGCGCGTGTAATTTTTCAGGTACTTTTCGATTTCCGCCACCGAATCAAAAGCGAATATATTATCGACGATTTTTTTCGCCTCGTCAAGGGTTATCGACCTAATAATTTTCTTTATTTCCGGAATCACGACCGGTGAAACGCTGAATTCCCTCAATCCCATGCCGAGCAGGAGAACCGTGTAAATCCAGTCCCCGGCCATCTCCCCGCACATGGAGACCGGTTTATTGTGCTTTCTGCCCTGGTCAATGACATACTTTATCAGCCGGAGAACGGCCGGATGGGAAGGCTGGTATAAATAGCCGACCTTTTCGTTGGTCCGGTCCACGGCCAGGGTGTATTGAATCAGGTCGTTGGTGCCGATGCTGCAGAAATCGACTTCGCGCATCAGGATATCGGCCATTATCGCCGCCGAAGGTATTTCGATCATCACCCCAACTTTGATATTTTCATCGAAGGGAATCCTTCTCTTGCGCAAGTCGGCTTTTACCTGTTCCAGGATATCCTTGGCCTGCCTGATTTCGTCGATGGTTGAGACCATCGGGAACATGATATTGACGTTTCCGTAACGGGACGCCCGGAGTATCCCGCGCAATTGGGCCTTGAAGACCGGCACGTTCTGGAGCGACAGCCGGATGGCCCGGCATCCCAGAAACGGGTTCTTTTCCATGGAAATAACGCCGTCTACCGGGCCTAATTTGTCGCCGCCGATATCCAATGTCCGGATGGTTAATTTCCGGTTTTTCAGCACGGTGGCGATTTTCTTGTATATCTCAAAATGTTCTTTTTCGGACGGCAATAAATAAGAGTCGGAATAGAGCCATTCGGTCCGGAATAATCCGATGCCATCGGCCTTGTATTGCATCACCGTCGCGGTTTCCTCGGGCAATTCGATATTGGCGTAGAGCATTATCTCATGGCCGTCTTTTGTTTTGGTCGGAAGGTTTCTCGTTTCGGAGAGCAGTTTTTTCTCGTAGAAGGCGAAATTCCGCCCGATGACGGAGTATTTTTTAATGGTTTCTTTGTCGGGATTGATAATAATAATGCCGCTGTTGCCGTCGACGATAAGCAAATCGCCCGAGGCGACATCCAGGGTGATGTTATTAAGCGCCACCACTGCCGGGATGCCCATGGCCCGGGCGATGATGGCCGTATGCGAGGTCCGGCCGCCTTTATCCGTGGTGAATCCCTTTATTTTTGACTTGTCGAGCGTCGCGGTCTCGCTGGGCGTCAAATCCTGGCTGACAATGATGACGGGCTCCTTGAGCCGGCTGATGCCGGTAATCTTGTCATGCAACAGGTTGCGGATAATCCTTTTTTCGATGTCGTAGATGTCATTTACCCGACTGCCCCAAAAAGAGTCCGTCTTATCGCTTGAAGTCAGCGCCTTGACGTATTTTTTAAGAACCTTGGAAACGGAATATTCGGCCGTGTAGCGGTCGGTTCTAATGAGGCCGGTAATCTGCGATTTCAGGTAATTATCCTGGAGGATTTTAATATGCGCCTCAATAATCGGGGCGGCTTCCCGGGTAATCTTCCTTTTCAGGTGCTTGACGATGGTTCCCAATTCGGCGATTGAATCGCTGAAGGCCTTTTCCAGTTTCAGTATTTCCTCGGCGGTATCTTCAGACGGAATCTGCCGCATGGGTATGGGGTATTCCGAAGCGTCCAGCAATAACGCCTTGGCGATAACTATGCCCGGCGATACGGCAATCCCCTTCTTGATTTGCATACAGGTTAATCTTCCGAGAATTTGGAGTTTACCAGGGCCTCCAGGGCATCAAGCGCCTTGGCTTCGTCGGCGCCTTCCGCCTTTATGGTTATTTTAGTCCCTTCGCCTGCGGCCAAAGTCAGCAATTCCATAATGCTTTTGGCGTTGACCTCAATTCCATCCTTGATAAATACCACATTCGCCTGGAATTTATTGGACGTCTCTGCAATCTGGGCAGCAGGCCGGACGTGAATACCCGATTTATTGGAAATCCTTACTATTCTCTCCAATTTAGTTCAACACCTCATCAAACTCTTTAAATAAGCCGTAGATCTCGGCAGTGTCTTTGGCATCCCTGAGAAACTTGCAAAAATTAGGCTGTTTAGTCGCCTGGGAAATCCGTCTTAACACCTGGAGATTGGCTTCCGGATCATCCATCGGAGCCAGAATAAGGAAAATAATATGCACCAGCTCGCCGTCAATCGCGTTGAAATCAATGCCGGCCGGAGAACGCCCGAATGCCCCGATAACCGATTTCAAACCCTCTATTTTCACATGCGGAACCGCGATACTGTTGCCGATGCCGGTGCTGCCGATCTTTTCCCGTTTCATCAGCAGGTCCACCACTTCCGCCACTTTTACCTTTTCAGACCGGTGCGCGTTTTTTACGGTTTCCACCAATTCCACAATCGCGCCTTTTTTATCGGCGCTTTTCAACGCCTTGACAATCGATGATTTCGCGATGAAGTCACAAAGTTTCATTTTGTTTATCTTTCTCTAATACCAGTCTTCCGGCTCTAGTCCGCTGTCCTTTTTAAGTGAAGGCGCAGAATGATAATGAGGTTGTTTGGTCTTCTCCTTTAATTTAACCAACTGTTTCTCTATTTTATCAACGATGCTGTTTATGGCCGACATGTGATTATAATCGGATATTTTTGAAACCAGCTTCTTGCCGCGAACCACCGAAACTATCGCTTCTATGACAAACTTGCTCTTGTCGTGGTCCAGGATAACCTCAACATGCTTGATTTGGTCAAAATACCGCTCAAGTAAATCGAATTTGCCCTGAAGATACTCTTTGACATCCTTGGTGATTTTTATATGCCTGGCGGTGATTTTAATATCGCCCATTATTTATTTCCCCACTTCCAACCTTTCCCCAAAATACTGACTCAGGGCATTGGTTTTATTTATCTTCTCTTTGGTAATATTGTAATCGTAAGGTATTCGGTGATAGGTTATTTTATCATTATCCATGGTTACATAACAACTGCGATTATCGCCGTCCCGGGGCTGCCCGACCGACCCGACATTAATAATATACTTCTTATTGCTGCCGAATTCAAACGTATAATTGAAATCCGGCGGCTTCAGGAAGCGGAATTCTTCGGTAATCACACCAGGTTGGTGCGTATGGCCGACAAAGCAGAGCCGCGGGAACATCTCGAAAATCTGCTGCAATTTCCTGGGCGGGCCGCTCCAGGTTTGCTCCGTGTCGCTTTCCAGAATGTATTCGGTGGTTGGGTCGCGCGGCGAACCGTGCACATACAAAATATCCTTGTCCAGATAGGTGGTTGGCAGATTGGCGATAAAATCCCAGCGCCCCTTTGCGCCGCTGGAAGCCAACCAGCCGGGCTTTAATTGTTTCCTGGTCCATTCTATGGCGTCTCTCGCATCCGCCGTAAAACCGATTGCGCCCTGCAACAGCGCCTCATCGTGGTTACCCATCAGCACCAGCTTGCAATTTCTTATCAAATTTATGCATTCCGCCGGATTTGACGAATAGCCGACGATATCGCCCAGGCAGATTATCTCGGTGATGCCCTTCTGCTTAATATCGTTGAGAACGCTGGTCAGCGCTTCCAGGTTCGAGTGAATATCAGATATTAACGCTATCATTATTGTCCTTTTTCAAAGATGCGTTTCAGGTCATCCGGATCTGAAGTATACATCATTGCCGTATCGTAGGTAATCTGCCGGGCTTTATAAAGATCGTGTAACGCCTGGTTCATGGTCTTCATGCCGATTTTCCCGCCGGTTTGGATTGATGAATACACCTGATGGACTTTGCTATCGCGGATATTGGCCCGGATAGCCGGCGTGGCAATCATAATCTCGGACGCCAGCACCCGCCCTTTGCCTTCTGCTTTAGGCAACAGCTGCTGTGAAAAAACCGACTGCAATGTAAATGACAGCTGGGTCCTGACCTGTTGCTGTTGATGGGATGGGAAGATGTCTATGATACGGTTTATGGTCTGGACGCAGTCCGAGGTATGCAGGGTCCCGAATACCAAGTGCCCGGTTTCCGATATGGTCAATGCCGCCTCGGTTGTCTCCAAGTCGCGCATTTCGCCGATCAGAACCACGTCCGGGTCCTGCCTCAAAGCCCTTTTAAGGGCGCTTCCAAAATTATGAGTATCAGTCCCTACTTCCCGGTGATTTACCAGACAGCTCTTGTGTTTATGGAGGAACTCCACCGGGTCTTCGACGGTGAGAATATGCCCCTTGTAAGTGGTGTTGATAAAGTCAATCATGGCCGCCAGGGTCGTGGATTTCCCGCTGCCGGTCGCGCCGGTAATCAATACCAGCCCTTTTAGGGTATTGCAAAGTTCTTCGCAGGTCTTGCGTGGCAATCCCAATTGTTCGAAGGTTTTAATCTGATACGGGATTAATCTCATCACCGCGCCGACCGCGCCGCGTTGCTTGAAAACATTGGTCCTGAATCTCCCGATGCTTTCAATACCGAACGACATATCCAATTCCAATTCCTTCTCAAACTTGGAAATCTGGTTGGTATTCAGGAGGCCATAAATCAACCTTTGGGTATCGTCTCCGTTCATAACCTCGTGCTCGGTGTTAGCTAATTGGCCGTCGACCCGGATACGCGGAGGCACCCCGGCTGTAATATGCAAATCAGAGCCGCCTTTTTTCACCAACAGTAACAGCAGTTCTTCTAATGAAACCATTTCTATTCCTCCTCTTTTTCTTCGTGAGGTTTGCTCTTGGCAACGATTGCTTCCTGCACCTTGTGCGGCACCGCGTCATAATGCGATAATTCGATTGAATAATGCGCCTCCCCGGCCGTAATCGAGCGCAGTTCCGTCGAATAATTGGCAATTTCTCCCAACGGTATCGTGGCCTTTATTATCTGCTGGCCGCCGGAAGTATCCATCCCGGTAATCCGGCCGCGCCGGGAGTTTAAATCACCGGTAATATCGCCCATATATTTTGAGGGCGTGTTTACCTCTATATTCACAATCGGTTCCAGCAGCACCGGCTTGCCCAGCATAAATGCGGCCTTGAATGCCTTTGAACCGGCGATCTTAAATGCCGCTTCAGACGAATCCACTTCGTGATACGAGCCGTCATAGACCGTCACCTGGACATCCACCACCGGATATCCGGCAATGACGCCTTTATCCATTACGTCAACAACGCCTTTTTCAATGGCCGGCAGATACTGGCTCGGGATGGAACCGCCGAATATCTCATCGACGAACTTGAATCCATCGCTTCTGGGCAGCGGTTCCAGCCGCATATAGACCTCGCCATACTGTCCCCGGCCGCCGCTTTGTTTCTTATGCTTATGCGAGGCCGCGCTCTTGGCCAGAATCGTCTCCTTATACGGTATTTTGGGCTGCTTGGTGTTTAACTGGACATCATATTTATTCTTTAGGCGGTTGAGCAGGACATCAATATGCAAACTGCTCATGCCGGTAATCACCAATTCATGGGTCTGCCGGTCGCGGATTAGCTTGAATGCCGGGTCTGATTGCGACATCTTATGAAGCGCCACGCTCAATCTCTGTTCATCGCCCTTGCTCTTGGGCTCGGCGGCCAGCGAAACCATCGGCTGCGGGAACTTGACCTCCGGGAACCGAAATGATTTCTCAACGGTAAAGACCGTATCGCCGATATTCACATCTTCTAACTTGGGAATAACCACAATGTCGCCGCAGAACGCCTTGTCAACCGGCCGCTGTTCCTTGCCGAAGACCTTGAACATCTTCATAAAACGTTCTGATTTCCTGGTGCGCGGGTTATACAACGAACCGTTGGCATCCAAACTGCCGGAATATAACCGCAGATAGGACAGCCGGCCCACGAACGGGTCGCTGATGCACTTAAACATGTAGGCGCTGAAGACTCCCCCTTCAGTCGGCTGGAAATTCTCTTCCGTCTTGTCATCCTTAGCGGTGCTGAACGCCGTTTTGGCTCCCCTATCCACCGGAGACGGCAGGTATTTCACGATGAAATCAAGCAGTTCATCCACCCCGACATCCTTTTTCATAGACGTGGCCAGCACCGGAATAACCTTGCCCTTCAGGATGGCCAGCCGGAACGCCTCGGTAATTTCCGCCTCGCTGATGTCCTTGCCGTCTAAATATTTATTCAGCAGGGTATCGTTCACCTCCACCACTGCTTCTATCAATTGGTCTCTCAGCTTCTTCAATTCCGGCGCCAGCTTCTCGGGATTGTCAATCAGATTACTGACCGACTTCAAATCGCCGCCGATGCCGACCGGATTGTTAACCAGCAGGCAATTATCCCCGAACACCTCCCGGACCGAGGTCAGTATCTCATCAAAATTAAGATTCGGCGTATCCAGCTTGGTAACAATAATAGCTTTGGGAATATTAAGATGAGTGGCGTGTTCCCACATCTTACGGGTATTGACCATAATTCCTGAAGAGGCGTTTATGGCCACGAATGCCGCGTCAGCCGCGGATAAGCCCGAAATCGCCTCGGCCGCAAAATCAGGATATCCGGGGGTATCAATGATATTAAGATTTTTGTCCTTCCATTTGCAATAGGCCAGGCCACAGTCAATGGAATGCTTGCGTTCCTTCTCATCCGGCTCGTAATCGCAGACTGCGGTGCCTTCGGCCACCTCACCCAGTCGGGTTGTCGCCTTGGCTTTGAAAAGCATCAGTTCAACCAGGGATGTCTTGCCGGAATCGCCATGCCCGATGAAGGCGATATTTCGGGTGTCTTCAACTTTCATCTGGTTATCTTTCTATGATTATAAATACGCATAGATTGAGAACCCCATACTACTAAAGTTATATTCAAGGTCAAGTTTTTATTATGAATATTTACAAATCAGGAGCGGCATGTTTTTCCCTACCCCGCTTGTTTACACTGAGCGAAGCGAACACAAAATAAATCCCCCTCTTATCCCCCTTTTGCAAAGGGGGAGGAAGGGGGATTAGAAAGATATGAGAGAACTACATTATACAATATAACCAACTACAGTTACCCAAAGTGTCAGAGTAGCACTCCACGGTCCTCCGACACTTTCCAACGCGTACTCTATGCTGGGCGTACCAACAACCAGTGGGACAATCCCCTGATTGGCCATCTGGGAATTGGCGCCCGAAACAATGCCCACGCCCAGCGCATCGCGCTGGTCCGCATTGGTCCTGACCCGGAAGAACGCCCGACCGTTGGCAAATGACTGGTTAAACACGCCCAGTTGCAGAATCACGCCCTTGGCTGTGGCCGGCACCCAGGGACTCAAATCAAAGACCGTGTAAGGGATATCAGCACTGATGTTAGTCAGGTAAAGCACATCAGCCGAACTGCGCGGGTTGCCGGACTGGCCCTCCGCGCCCCAGACGAATCTGTCGCCGCCTACGCCCGGCGCCAACTTGTCTTGTGTCACCGCCCCGTTAGAGATTTTATCAGTCGTTACTGCGTTGGCCGCGATTTCTCCTGAAGCCAGCGGCGGCGTCAGCGGTCTGGTCGGCACGGAGAACGATAACTTGACCGGGGTGACTGACGCATCAGCAATCTCGGCTGTAGCCAGCGGCGGCGTTATCGGCCGGGAAATAGCCGGCGGGGTAAAAGCCAGTTTCTCCAACGTGATAGCCCGGTCAAGGATTTTGGCCGTACTGACGGCGTTGTTGGCGATTTTGGGCGTGGTGATGCTGTTGTCCGCCAGTTTAGAGGAAGTCACCTGTTGCTCGCCTATTTTGGCCGCGTTGACTGCCCCGGCGGCGATTTTAGCCCCGGTGACACAACCGTCCCGCAGGTCGGGCGTGTTTACCTCCAGGTCCTTGATTTTCGCCGCGCTGACCGACGCATCGGCAATCTTCTCGGCGGTCACCGCGCCGTTGGCAATCTTAACAGTCGTTACCGCGTTAGCCGCAATCTTGGGCGTGGTCACCGCGGCGTCCTTTAATTTGCCGGCGCTGACCTGCAATGCGCCGATTTTATTGGTAGTCACTGCCCCGTTTTTGAGCTTGGCGGTTTCTACGCTGTCTGATACTAACTTGCTGCTGTCAACTGCGCCGGCCGCAATCTTCGGACCGGTCACGGCTCCGGGGGCGATGGTGATGGTGGTTACTTCGTTTGGTTGTAATGGCATAAAATCCTCTCTTAGAGCCAGTTAGAGCATAGCGAGTTACTGGCTCTTAGACCCCGCCGAATGGCGGGGCTGATGTTATCCCGCTAAAGCGGGATTACAATAGGTTACAAAGGGTTACAAAAGGTTACGGCTTGCACTGAGCAAAGCGAATGTGTAACCCCTTGTAACTTCTTGTAACTTTTGTAACCTCTTGTAACCTTTTTTATGGCGCGTATTTGGCCGCCGGGTCGCTAAAGTCACCCTGTCCGGCCGCGCCGACCGCGGCTACCCGGAACCAGTATTTAGTGCCGCTGGTCAGGCCGGTGATGGCGGTGAATGACTCGGTGGAATTCCTCTTGAACGCCCAGCTATCCGGCACATTCGGGTCGGTGGTCATCTGGATGAGGTAACTTTTTGCCCCGTACACCGGCTTCCAGTTTAGGTCAATCTCGCCGTCTCCGCCGCCGACCTCGGCATATAAGTCTGTGGGCGCGAGCAATTGCCCGACCGGCGCGCCTGTATCCTTAACCGACATCCCGGAGGACAGGATTTTGGCGACATCGCCGGCCGAGATATTTTCCACATAGAGCGCGGCCTGGGTCAATACCAGGTCCAACGCCTTGGCCGCGTCGTCCAGCAGTTCAGTGGCGGTTTTGGCCGCCGTGCGCGTCGCCTCGGCGTTACCTACGGCGGTTTCCGCCGCGGTAATCTTGGCGGTGATGCCTACCAGGGCCGGCACCGGCGTGGTGAAATTCGGATTCCCGGTCATCTGAACCACGACATTTTTCCCAAATTTAATCCTGTCTCCAACGGTCATACCCTTGAGCCCTAACTTTACTTTTGCGATTGCCATACCTTTACCCTCTCTTTCTTACGGACTGTTAGACAACCCCCTTTTATTCCCCCTTTGTTAAGGGGGATTCAGGGGGTTGTTGTTACAGCCAGTTAGACCCGCCTCAGGCGGGTTCTTTCTTATAACTCCATATAATACTAATGTTATATCACCAAGCGGTGACTTTGCCCCATGTCGGATTACTCCAATCCTATATCGGAATGCTCCAATCCCATATCGGAATGCTCCAATCCCATATCGGAATACTCCAATCCCATACCGGAATGCTCCAATCCCATATCGGAATGCTCCAATCCCATATCGGAATGCTCCAATCCCATATCGGATTACTCTATCCGATATCGGAATGCTCCAATCCCATATCGGAATGTTCCAATCCCATATCGGATTACTCCAATCCTATATCGGAAAATGACTGCATTTCACCTCCTTTCTGATGAGTAGAATAGCTGAAAAGGGGAATGGATTTTCGGGCATATTATCTCCTATACCCGCCCGTACGCCCTATTAAAATGGGCGACCGTAGGGTCGGGCGAGTTATGGCGCCAGAGGCGCCAGTCCTAAGGAACTATTTAGCCCGCGCTGGAAACATCACGATGCAAAACTTGATGCAAAACTTATCCCGACAAGTAGTCGGGATAAGAGCCAGTAAAGTCCCCCGACCCCGAATGCTTTCGGGGCGGGGTCCTAACTAGCTCTAAGCAGCTCAAACTTGTTGCAAAACCACGTCGTCAAAACACTTTGCGGGTGTTAGTAAAAATCACTTAATTCGTATGTGTCTGCCCCGTCGTATGACGGGGTCCCCGGATCCCAACTGCCTCTAACATTACCGCCAGTACCGGGCTACGGCAAAACCAGCATTCACGCCGTTCTCAGCATATCCGGCTGCGACAATCTTCCCATCGGCCTGCACAGCCACAGCTTTGGCATAGGAATAACTGCTTCCAATCGTGGTGGTTATTATGCCGTCCGTGTCAAAGCCGGTATCAAGTGTCCCGTTGGTATTATACCGGGCCAGGGTAGAATCATCATACAGGCCATTATAAGCATATCCGGCTACCACAATCTTACCATCGGCCTGAACTGCTATCGCACGGGCATAGGACAGGATTCCAATAGTGGTGGTGACTATGCCGTCCGTGTCAAAGGTAGTATCCAGGGCCCCGTTGGTATTATACCGGGCCAGGGTAAAGATATCGCTAACGCCGCTATATGAATACCCGGCTATGACTATCTTACCGTCCGGTTGAAGGGCCATGGTATATGATTCAGCGTTACTACTTCCAATAGTGGTGGTGACTACGCCGTCCGTGTCAAAGGCGGTATCCAGAGAGCCGTTGGTATTGTACCGAACTATGGTAAATGAATAGTTACCGGTGGTATCTGACAGGCCGGCAATGAGTATCTTTCCGTCCGGCTGGAGCGCTATGGCATATGCGTAATCACTCCCGCCACTCGAAATAGTCGTTGTGACCACGCCATCAGTATCAAAGGTCGTGTCAAGCGAGCCGTTTACGTCATAACGGACCAGGGCGATATCAATGTCAGCACCGTTATAGAAATATCCGGCTGCGACAATCTTACCGTCCGGTTGAAGGGC